>JAJAZJ010000077.1 GCA_026785795.1 Pseudoxanthomonas sp. | reverse complement strand
GGTCTGCCATACGGTCATCCCGCAGATCGGGGAGCGCATCGAAGCCCTGGCTGCGCTGGTGGAAAGCCTGGACGCGCGCAACGACATCCCGCAGATTGAGTTCATTGCCGGCGACGCGACGGTGGCGCTGGTCTTCCGCCACCTCACCCCGCTGCACGAGGCCGACCGCGGCAAACTGATTGAGTTCGCCGCCTTGCATGATTTCGCCATCTATCTGCAGTCCGGTGGCGTCGACAGCGTGGTGCCGCTGTGGCCGCAGGCGCCTGCGCTGTCCTTCGCGCTGCCGCAGTGGAATGTAGAGCTGGCTTTCCGACCCCTGGATTTCATCCAGGTCAACGCCGGCTTGAACCAGGCGATGATCGCGCGGACGTTCGAATTGCTGGATCCGCAGCCGCAGGACCGCATCCTCGACCTGTTCTGCGGCCTGGGCAATTTCACCCTGCCCATGGCCCGACTGGCCGGTGAAGTGGTTGGCGTGGAGGGTGAAGCGGGCCTGGTACTGCGCGCCCGCGAGAACGCCGAGCGCAACGGGGTGGCCAATGCGCATTTCCACGCCGCCGACCTGACCCAGGACCTGCAGGGTACCGCATGGATGCGGCAGGGCTTCAACAAGCTGCTGCTCGACCCGCCGCGTTCCGGCGCCGACCAGGTACTGAAGCAACTGCCGCTCAAGAACCTGCAGCGGATCGTCTACGTCAGCTGCCATCCCGCCTCGCTGGCGCGTGACGCTGGCTTCCTGGTCAATGAGCGCGGCTACACGCTGAAGTCTGCCGGGGTGATGGATATGTTCCCGCACACCGGGCACGTGGAAAGCATCGCCCTGTTTGAACGCAAATAGCAAGCTGGGTGTGTTGGCCTCATTCTCGACGTACTGCACAGACCGACAGACCACGAAGACCAATCCATGGGCATAGAAATCGAGCGCAAGTTCCTGGTCACCGACGCATCATGGCGTGCAGCGGCCTATGAGATGGTGCCCATGGTCCAGGGCTACCTAAATGACCTGGCCATGGTCGAAGGCGGTGCGCAGCGTGCATCGGTCAGGATAAGGATCGAAGGCGAGCGGGCGTTCCTGAACCTGAAATCCCGTGAGCGCGGGCATACCCGGCAGGAGTTCGATTATCCGGTGCCACTGGACGAGGCCCGGGCGCTGCTGCAGCTATGCGTAGGCGGGCTGATCGACAAGCGCCGCCACCTCGTCCGCCATGCTGGACACCTGTGGGAGGTGGACGAATTCCTCGGCGAAAACGCCGGACTGGTCGTGGCTGAAATCGAGCTGCAGCATGCCGACGATGCCTTCGAGATGCCCGGCTGGGCCGGCAGGCAGGTCACGGATGCGCTTCGCTATTACAATCTTGCCCTGGCCTCCCATCCCTACTCGCAGTGGACGCAAGCAGAGCGCGCGTCCCATCACCAACCCTGAGGTAATCCACGCATGCTCGTCATAGGTACCAGCGGCACCGAACTCACCGCGCAGGAACGCGATTGGCTGCAGCACGACGCGGTGGCCGGGGTCATCCTGTTCACCCGCAACTATGCTTCGCGCCAGCAGGTAGTGGAGCTGTGCGCGGCTATCCGCGATGCCGCGCCCCGGCCGCAGCTGATCTGCGTAGACCAGGAGGGTGGGCGCGTGCAGCGATTCCGCCAGGGTTTCAGCGCACTGCCGCCGCTGGACGGATTTGCAGCGCTCTACGCGCAGGATGCCGGAGCTGCGCTGCAGCTGGCCGCCGAGCATGCCTGGCTGATGGCAAGCGAGATACGCGCCAGCGGCATCGACCTGAGTTTCGCGCCGGTGGTTGACCTGGGCCGCGGCAATCGCGCCATCGGCGACCGCGCCTTCAGCGCTGACCCACAGGTGGTGGCCGCCTTCACCCGGGTCTATGTGCAGGGCATGCACGACGTGGGCATGGCCGCGACCCTGAAGCATTTCCCCGGTCATGGCTCCGTGCTGGAAGACACCCATTTCGAAGTCGCCGTGGATCCGCGTCCGCTGGAGGTGCTGCGCCAGGAGGACATGGTGCCGATCGTGGCCGGGATTGAAGCCGGGGCAGACGCGGTGATGCTGGCCCACGTGACCTATCCGGCGGTGGCGCCCGAGCCAGCCGGGTACTCACCGCGCTGGATCAATGAAATCCTGCGCCAGGAAATGGGTTTCCGCGGCGTCGTGTTCTCAGACGACATCGGCATGGCCGCTGCGTTCTCCGCGGGCGGGATCAAGGCGCGCATCGACGACCATCTGGATGCCGGCTGCGACGTGGTCCTAGTATGCGCGCCCAAGCTGGTGGATGAGTCACTGCGCGCCATGCGGGGGCGCAGCTCCAATACCGCAGCGCTGCTGGGATTGATGGGCCGCGGCGGCCTGGGCTGGGACGGACTGCTGGCGGAGGCACGATATGGCGACGCGCAGTCTCGACTTTCGGCATCGCCCGGATCCACCGCGTGATGACGGCGCATCCGCTTGCCGCGGCGCTTGCCAATGCAGAGATGGTCGTGGACCGCGCCACGCTGGATGCGGCGATCACCGCCATGGCCGTGCCCATAGCGCGTGATTACGCCGGCGAGGTGCCGGTATATCTCACCATCATGCACGGCGCGCTCCCGTTCGCCGGGCAGTTGGCCCTTGAGCTGGGCGCGCGGGGGCTGGACCTGCAGTTCGACTACCTGCACGCCAGCCGCTACCGCGGCGAAACCAGCGGCGGTGAGCTGGTCTGGAAGCATCGCCCGGCCACCGCACTGTACGCACGGAGGGTGCTGCTGGTGGATGACATCCTGGACGAGGGCTACACATTGGCCGCCGTGCGCGAGTGGTGCATGCAGCAGGGTGCCACCGATGTGCGCATCGCTGCGCTGGCCACCAAGCAGCACGATCGCGCGATTACCGGCATCAGCGCCGACTACGTGGGCCTGCAGGTGCCTGACCGCTATGTGTTCGGGTTCGGCATGGACTACCACGAGCAGGGCCGCAACCTGCCCGCCATCTATGCGTTGAAGGAGTAGCCCATGGCGGAGATCGCACTGGCGGTGATCGGCGGCACCGGCGTCTACCGGCTGGCCTCACTGCAGGACGTGGACACCCGTGAGGTGGATACACGTTTCGGCAAGCCCTCCGGCCCGGTGCGCATCGGGACTTTGCTGGGCCAGCGCGTGGCCTTCCTGGCCCGGCATGGCGAAGGCCATTCGGTGCCGCCACACCGCATCAACTACCGCGCCAACCTGGCTGCGCTGAAGGACATCGGCGCCCAGCGCGTGCTGGCCCTGAATACGGTGGGGGGGATTGGTGAGGAATTCGGGCCGCGCGTGCTGGCGTGCCCGGATCAACTGATCGACTACACCTGGGGACGGGTTTCCACGATTTGCGAGGAAGCGGGCAGCGAGGTGCTGCACGTGGATTTCGGCGACCCCTACACGCTCACGCTGCGGCACGGGATCATTGCCGCGGCCCGTGCCACCGGCGTCCGCCTGGTCGAGCAGGGCTGTTATGGGGCCACCCAGGGTCCGCGCCTTGAAACCCAGGCGGAAATCAGCCGCATGCGGCGCGACGGCTGCGACCTGGTGGGCATGACCGGCATGCCCGAGGCCGCGTTGGCC
>JAJAZJ010000076.1 GCA_026785795.1 Pseudoxanthomonas sp. | reverse complement strand
GCGGTCAACCTCGCGCTCGCGCTGGCGGCAGCAGGCTATGCGGTCGGGCTGCTGGACGCGGATGTCTACGGCCCCAGCATCCCGATGATGCTCGGCCTGTCCGGGCGGCCCGACAGTCCGGACGGCAAGACCATCGAGCCAGTGCGTGCGCACGGGATCGAGGCGATGTCGATCGGATTGCTGGTCGATCAGGACACCCCGAAGATCTGGCGCGGACCCATGGCGACCTCCGCGCTGACGCAGTTGCTGACCGGGACCCGCTGGGTCGACCTCGACATCCTCATCGTCGACCTGCCGCCCGGCACCGGCGACATCCAGCTGACTCTGGCCCAGAAGATCCCGGTGGCCGGGGCGGTGATCGTGACCACCCCGCAGGACATCGCCACCCTGGATGCGCGCAAGGCGCTTAAGATGTTCCAGCAGGTGGAAGTGCCTGTGCTTGGGATCGTCGAGAACATGGCCATGCATGTGTGTTCCAGCTGTGGCCAGGTCGAGCACCTGTTCGGCGCGGGCGGGGGCCAGCGCATGGCGGCGCAGTACGGCGTGCCGTTGCTGGGTTCGCTGCCGCTGGACATCGCCATCCGCGAGCAGGGCGACAGCGGCCGCCCGGTGGTGGTGGCCGCGCCGGATTCGGCCGTGGCGCGGGCTTACCTGCAGACCGCGCATGCGCTGGTGGCGCAGCTGGAGTTGCGTCCCCGCGCGTCCATCCCGATTGCCTCTTCGCTGGTCTGAAGGGACCGACGCGCGCCGGTCGCACCGTTAGAATTCGCGTTTGACGGCCGCCCGGCCACGCATACCCAGGGAAAACATGAGCATCAAGAGCGACCGCTGGATCCGCCGCATGTCCGAACAGCACGGCATGATCGAGCCATTCGAGGCCGGGCAGGTCAAGCATGCCGCCGATGGCCAGCGCATCGTCAGCTACGGCACTTCCAGCTACGGCTACGACGTGCGCTGCTCACGCGAGTTCAAGATCTTCACCAACATCAATTCCACCATCGTCGATCCCAAGCATTTCGACAGCGGCAGCTTCGTCGACGTTGAAGCCGACTCCTGCGTGATCCCGCCCAACAGCTTTGCCCTGGCGCGCACGGTGGAGTACTTCCGTATCCCGCGCAGCACTCTGGTCGTGTGCCTGGGCAAGAGCACCTATGCGCGCTGCGGGATCATCGTCAACGTGACCCCGCTGGAGCCGGAGTGGGAGGGGCACGTGACCCTGGAGTTCAGCACCACCACGCCCCTGCCCGCGCGCATCTATGCCAACGAGGGCGTTGCGCAGATGCTGTTCTTCGAATCGGACGAACCGTGCGAGACCAGCTACCGCGACCGCGGCGGCAAGTACCAGGGCCAGACCGGCGTGACCCTGCCGCGCACCTGAAATGCCCCTGTAGGACCGCCCCATCCGCGCGCGCTCTCGATGTTTGCAGGCGATGAGCAAAAAGCTCGCCCCCATGGGGCGTTCCTAGGCAGGATCAGGGCTTGTCCGGTTTCGGATTGAGCAGCATGCCCACGCCGACCGCGATCAGGATGGCCGGCCACCACGTGCCCAGCAGCTGGCCGAGGTCAAGGCTTGTCCAGCCCAGGTTGTTGGCCAGGAACAGCACGCCGATGACGATCAGCACCAGCGCGGGAACAAATTTGCGTTTCATGGTTCATCCATTGGCTACGAAAGGTGGGGACTATGCTAATTGCTGGCGCCAGGTCTCGACCTGCTGCTGCAGGGATCCGTCGTCGAAAGCGACCGCAGGCCCGCTGCCCCACACCGGTCCGGGCCATGCAGCGTCGCGGTCATGCCGGCCCACCAGGTGCACGTGCAGCTGCTGGACGCTGTTGCCCAGCGCGCCAATATTGAGCTTTTGCACGCCGCTGCGGCTGCGCACCAGGCCGCCCACCCGGTTGATCTCGGCCAGCAGCAGGCGCTGCTGGCTGCCGTCCAGCTGCAGCCATTCACTGACGTCTGCCACCCGGGGCACCAGCAGCAGCCACAGGTAGCGGGTGTCATTGACCAGCCTTACCTGCGAGAGCGGGCCGTCGGCAATAAACACGCTGTCGGCCGCGAGGCGCGGATCCAGGCTGAAGCCGTTCATTCCAGGTGACTCGCTGAGTACGCCACGCTGCGCCCTGCGGAAATGCGCCCGTGGTCGGCTTCAAGCTGGATCCATGGGCCCATGGAGGTCTCCTGGATGTGCGGACAGGGGCGAGCCCAGCGCCTGTGGCCGTGCGTGAGCATGACCTCAGACAAGGTGGGCGTAATCCACCGCGAGCACCACAAAAGTGGCGATACCGGTCGGCAGTACCGCCTGCAGCTCGTCGTCCACGCGCTTCTTCAGCAGGGCGCGCGCCAGCGGAGAATCGATGCTGATATGGCCCAGCCCCGCATCGGTTTCATCCGGCCCCACGATGCGGTAGCGGGTGCATGCGCCGGTATCGGCGTTCTCCACTTCCACCACGGCGCCGAAATACACCGCCGCCGGATCGGCCGGTGCGGTGTCCACCACGCGCAGCGCGTCCAGGCGCTTGCCCAGATAGCGCACCCGCCGATCTATTTCGCCCAACTGTTTCTTGCGGTAGAGGTACTCGGCGTTCTCGGAGCGGTCGCCTTCCGCGGCGGCGGCAGACAGCGCCCGCACCACCTCCGGCCGTCTCACCCGCCACAGATCTTCCAGCTCCTCGCGCAGCCGTCCATGCCCCTCACGGGTAATCAGGGCCGTGCTTTTTTCGCCCGGCGCCCGCCAGCGGCTCATGGCCGTGCAAGCTCTTGGCGCATGCCACCGGCCTCAGCGCTTGCCGCCGAACAGGCCGCCCAGGATGCCGCGCACGATTTGCTGGCCCAGCCGATTGCCCACGGTGCGCGAGGTCTGCTTGGCCATGGTTTCGATCATCCCCTGGCGTCGCTTGGTGCCGAACACGGCATCTTTGAGGGTCTGGCTGACACCGCCGCCCGGTTCATCGCGCACCGCAGGCGGCGCCTGGCCAGCTTCTGCGGCGGTGCCGGCGCGCTTGACCAGCATTTCGGCGGCGGATTCGCGGTCAACCGTAGTGTCGTACTTGCTGCCGACCGGGCTGCCGGCGCGCACCTGGGTGCGTTCTGTCTCGCTGATCGCGCCCATGCGGCAGCGCGGCGGCGAGACCATGGTCTGCTGTACCGGCGAGGGCACGCCCTTGTCCTGCAGGGTGGAAACCAGGGCTTCGCCCGTGCCCAGCCTGGAGATCGCCTCGACCACGTTCAATTTGGGATTGGGCACGAAGGTTTCGGCCGCGGTCTTGACCGCTTTCTGGTCGCGCGGGGTAAATGCACGCAGCGCGTGCTGCACGCGGTTGCCCAGCTGACCCAGGATATTGTCGGGCACGTCGTCGGGGAACTGCGAGCAGAAATACACGCCCACGCCCTTGGAGCGGATCAGGCGCACTACCTGTTCCACCCGCTGCTGCAGCGCAGGCGGAGCGTCGCCGAACAACAGGTGTGCTTCGTCGAAGAAGAACACCAGCTTGGGTTTGTCCAGGTCGCCCACTTCGTTCAGGTTCTCGAACAGTTCGGACAGCAGCCACAGCAGGAAGCTGGAATACAGGCGCGGCTTGAGGATCAGCTGGTCGGCGGCCATTACGCCGATGACCCCGCGGCCATCGGTGTGGGTGCGCATCAGGTCTGACAGCTCCAGCGCGGGTTCACCGAAGAAGTTCTCGGCACCCTCCTGCTGCAGGCGCAGCAGCGCGCGCTGGATGGCGCCCACCGACTGCGTGCTGACCAATCCATACTGGGTGTTGATGTCCTTGCGCTCTTCCAGCACCAGCCCCATCAGGGCGCGGAAGTCGGCCAGGTCCAGCAGCAGCAGCCCGCGGTCGTCGGCAAGCTTGAAGATGATGTCCAGCACACCGCTCTGGGTGTCGTTCAACTCCAGGATGCGCGCCAGCAGGGTGGGGCCCATTTCGCTGACCGTGGTGCGGATAGGGTGGCCGAGTTTTCCGTACAGGTCCCAGAAAATGACCGGATTGGCACCGGGCGCGTAGTCGGGGATGCCGATGTCGCTGGCCCGCCGCAGGATTTTCTCGTTGCCGTCAGCGGCCACCGCAAGGCCGGCCAGGTCGCCTTTCACGTCGGCCACGAACACCGGCACGCCAATCCGCGAAAACCCTTCGGCCAGGGTCATCAGGGTCACGCTTTTGCCGGTGCCGGTGGCCCCGGCGACCAGCCCGTGGCGGTTGCCGAAACGCGGCAGCAGCTCGACGCGGATGTCATCGGTAAGGCCTTTGCCGAGCAGGACGGGATCCATGAGGTTCCTCTGGGTGGTGGACAGCCCGGATTCTAGCGGCTGAACCTGTCGCCCGGGGCAACGAATCGCGCATCGGAGGTTGCCGCGCGCAGTGCTGCAGGGCTAACCTGCATCTTTCCCGAATTCCCCACCGCAGATGCCCATCTCGTCTTCGCTTGCACGTTCCGGCGCGCTTCTGGCAGCATTTTTGCTGGTTTTCCTTACGCCGCCCGCACACGCCCAGAAGGTTGCCCCGCGTGATCG
>JAJAZJ010000075.1 GCA_026785795.1 Pseudoxanthomonas sp. | reverse complement strand
GGATTGGGGATTCGGGATTGGTGGGGAGTCGGTTCCTCCTATTCACGAATTCAGAATCCCGAATCCCGCCTTGCGAATCCCGAATCTCCAATCCCCATTCCCCATTCCCCATTCCCCAATCCCGAATCCCCGCTACCGAGCCGCCAGCCGCACCGCACCGTCCAGGCGAATGGTCTCGCCGTTCAAATAGCAGTTCTGCACGATGAAGGCCACGGTATCGGCGAATTCTTCGGGTCTGCCCAAGCGGGCGGGGAAGGGGATGGAGGCGCCCAGCGATTTCTGCACGTCCTCGGTCATGCCGTCGACCATCGGGGTCCAGAAGATGCCCGGGGCCACGGTCATCACCCGGATGCCGAAACGGCCGAGCTCGCGCGCCATCGGCAGGGTCATGCCGGTCACGCCGCCCTTGGATGCCGAATACGCGGCCTGGCCAATCTGGCCTTCATAGGCGGCGACGCTGGCGGTGTTGACGATCACGCCCCGCTCGCCGTCCTCGCCCGGCGCGTTGTGCTGCATCAGGTTGGCCGCGGCCTTGGCCACATTGAAGCTGCCCACCAGGTTGACCAGTACGGTGTTGCGGAAATTGGCCAGCGGCATCGGCGCTTCCTTCCCAAGCACCCGGCCGGCGCCAAGAATGCCCGCGCAGTTGATCGCCGCATTCACCCCGCCCAGGAACTCGCTGGCCGCTGCAACGTTGCTGGCCACGCTGTCTTCATCGGTCACATCAGTGCGGAAGTAGCGTGCATTGGCTTCGCCCAGCGCGGCCACTGCGGCCGCACCCTTGTCGTCGTTCACATCGAACAGGGCGACCCTGCCGCCATGGGTAACGAAGTGCCGGGCCACGGCCAGGCCCAGGCCGGAAACGCCGCCGGTGATCACGGCACGGGTTTGGGAAAGCTGCATGCGAAGGCCCTGTCGTTGCGAGGCGGGCATTTTACGCCATGTGGGTGCAGGTGCTTGGGGGCGCTACAGGTCCAGCAGGTAGAAAGTGTTGCAGCCGCCGTGACCGGTTGCCCCCATTGGCTGCGGAATTCGCCTGAATCCGCTGCGCTCGTACAGGCGCATCGCTGCGTCCATGCCCGACAGGGTTTCCAGGTAGCAGCCCTGGAATCCCTGTGCTCGTGCCGCCCGCAGGCAGCTTGCCATCAGCGCCGCGCCGGCGCCCAGCCCGCGCGCCGCAGGCAGGAAATACATCTTGCGCAGTTCGCAGGTGTGCCCGTCGCCGCCCACCAGGGGCGCGATCCCACCGCCGCCCACAACCACGCCTGCACGCTCCACGACGAAATAGGCTGAGCGCGGCTCCGAATAGGCGCAAGTCATCCAGTCCACTTCGGGATCACTGATGGCAAATCCATCCCCCACCGCGCCAAACTCGGGCATCACCGTGCGGATGATCCCGGCGATTGCTGCGTCGTCGCCGGCGTGGATGGCGCGGATGGAAAACGGCCCCGCCTCAGCCATTGGAAACATGCTGAGTCGGCGCACGCAGGCGGCTGGCGAATTCATCGGCAGACAGTCCCGGGGCAAACAGGAATCCCTGGCCTACCGGAACCCCCAGCTGCAGCAGGAATTGCCGCTGCGCCTCGGATTCCACGCCCTCAGCCACCAGCGCAAGGCCCAGGCTGCGGGCAATGGCGGAGACTGCCTGGCACACGGCCACGTCCGAGCGGTTGTTGGGCACGCCTTCGGTGAACAGTTGGCTCAATTTCAGCCCATGGATGGGCAGGCGGCGCAGGTAGTTGAGGGCGCTGTAGCCTTCGCCGAAATCGTCGATAGTCAGGATTACGCCCAGGGCGCGCAGTTCGGCAAATATCTGCAGCGTGGCTGGAGCGTCCTCGATCAGCACGCGCTCGGTGAACTCAAGCTCAAGTGCCGAGCCGGGCAAGCCAAATTCGGCCAGCAGCCCGCGCACCTTTTCCACCAGGTCATCGCCGCTGAACTGGCGGTAGGACACGTTGACCGCCACGCGCACGATGCCCAGGCCCTGGTCTTGCCACTCGCGCACCTGGCGGCAGGCTTCGCGCAGCACCCAGCTGCCGATGCGCACGATGTCGCCCGTGGTTTCGGCGTGGCTGATGAACAGGTCGGGGCGCAGCTCGCCCAACTGGTGGTTCTGCCAGCGGATCAGGGCTTCGGCCGCGACGATGCCGCCGCGCCGCAGGTCTACCTGCGGCTGGTAGACCAGGCGGAATTCCTGGTTTTCCACCGCGCGCCGCAGTTGGGTCTCGATCTGCAGCCGGTCCTGCTGGCGGCGCGCCAGTTCAGGGGTGAAGGACTGCCAGCCATTGCGCGCGCGGTGCTTGCTGTCGTACATGGCGATGTCGGCGCTCTGGATAAGCTGCTGCGGGCGCTGTCCGTCGCTGGGCGCACGCGCAATGCCGATGCTGGCGGTGATGGAAAACTCGTCCGTGCCGAACTGGAACGACTCGGAGAACGCTGCCAGTACGGCATCGGCCATGCGTGCGGGCTGGTCTGGGTCGCTGCCCGCATCGCACACCACCAGGAACTCGTCGCCGCCGAATCGCGCCACGCGTCCCTCCTCGCCAACCGCCCGCAGGATGCGTGCCGCGGCCTGCATCAGCAGTTCGTCGCCTGCACTGTGACCAAGCACGTCGTTGACCATCTTGAAGCGATCCAGATCGATGTACAGCAGCGCCACGTGCGCGCGCGCGGGATCGTCCAGGCGCTGGGTGAGTTCGTTGAGTACCCCGTCGCGGTTCATCAGCCCGGTCAGCGGATCGGTACGGGCCTGAATGCGCAGGGTTTCCTCCACCCGCTTGTCATCGGAGATGTCCTGCAGGGTGCCGGTGATCCGCGAGGACGCGGGGTCGCTGGCCTCGGCCTCGCCGATGACGCGGATCCAGTAGCCCTGTCCATCGGCGCGAATACCCTGCAGCTCAAGGTCGAAACCGCCACCCGCATGCAGCACACGCTCCATGGCCGTGCGCAGCCGCAGGCCATCCGCGTGCAGCAGGCAGGCCAGCATCGCGCCGATGTCGTGCGCCGGCTGGCTTGGGCCCAGGATGCGCTGCGCTTCTTCGGTCAGGTACACCCGATCGCGCCCGTTGTCCCATTCCCAGCCGCCGATCCTGGCCAGCGACTGGGCGCGGTCGAACAGGGCGCTGTCGCGCTTGAGCGCGGTCACATCGCTGAAGATCGAAGTGACCTGGGTAGGCTGGTCGCCGCCGGGCGGAAACTGCGGCACCGAGGTGACGGTGAGCCACAGCAGGTGCTTCATTTCGCGGTGATAGAGCCCCATCAGCACGCTTTCCACTACTTGACCGGTGGCGAGCGCACGGTAGGCGGGAATTGCGTCCGCGGCCATCTCGTGGCCGCGTTCGTCGACGATGCGCCAGCGGTCCAGCCTGAGTTCCTGCGCAAGGCGCTGGCCCTCGCCTACCGCGAAGATGCGCATCGCCGCACGGTTGCCATAGATGATCTGATGCGCCTGGTTGTGCACCACGATGCCTTTGTCGATTGCTTCCATCAGTTCGCGGTAGCGCAGTTCGGCTTCATGGCGCCCGCTCAGGTCGCGGGCCACCGCCACCAGGCTCTTGCGACCGTCGAAGACGATGTTGGCCGAATGCACCTCGACCGGGAAGCGGGTGCCGTCGCCGCGCATGTTGGTGACCTCGATCACGTAGGTCTCGCCGCGATTGAGGGTTTCCCATACCGCGCCCAGGTGATCATGGGGCAATTCCGGATTGAGCACGTTGATGTTCTGGCCCACGATCTCACCGCGCGGGCGGCGATAGGCCTGCATGCCGGCCTTGTTCAAGTCGAGCACGGTGCCGTCTTCGGCCAGGATACTGACCGGGTCCGGCACGGCATCGAACAAGGCCCGGTAGCGCAGCAGGGCGCGGTCTTTTTCGGCAAGCGTTTCCCGCAGCGCGGTCAGCGCGTGTGCCAGCAGTTGGCGCGTGTGCGCGTCGAGGCCTGGGTCGGCCAGCGCCGCCTGCAGGCTGCGCAGGGTATCGGCGTGGTCGGGGATGCTGCTTTCCGCGCCAGGCGAAGCGTAGTTGCCTGGCGGCGGCGGGTTCATGCTGCGAAGCGTGCCCGGGTCACTTTGCTGCCGCTGTCGCGGCCAAGCAGGGCGGAGAGCCAGCGCCCGGTGTCGCTGAGCAGGGCAGGGTCTACGCCGGTGCGCAGCCCCAGGCCATGCAGCAGGTAGACCACATCTTCGGTGGCAACGTTGCCGCTGGCGCCGCGTGCGTACGGGCAGCCGCCAGTACCGGAGACCGCTGCATCCACCACGCTTACCCCCGCCTCCACGCAGGCCAGGATGTTGGCCAGCGCCTGGCCATAGGTATCGTGGAAATGCACCGCAAGCGCAGACAGCGGGATTTCGGCGGCGACGGCCTTGAGCATGGCGCGAGCCTTGTGCGGGGTGCCGATGCCGATGGTATCGCCGAGCGATATTTCGTAACAGCCCAGCGCATGCAGGCGTGCAGCGACCCTGACCACGTCGGCCACCGGCACCTCGCCCTGGTACGGGCAGCCCAGCACGGTGGACACATAGCCGCGCACCCTGACCCCATCGGCGCCGGCCCGCTGCAGCACCGGCACGAAGCGCTCCAGCGATTCGTCGATGCTGGCGTTGATGTTCTTCTGGTTGAAGGCCTCCGAGGCGGCCGTGAAGACCGCCACCTCACTGGCGCCCGCTGCCCTGGCCCGGTCATAGCCGGTTTCGTTGGGAACCAGCACCGGGTAGGACACCCCTTCGCGGCGCTGGATGGCGGCAAATACCTCGGCCGCATCGGCCAGCTGCGGCACCCACTTCGGGCTGACGAAACTGGTGGCCTCGATGCTTCGCAGGCCCGTTGCCGAGAGGCGGTCTATCAGTTCAATCTTGGCTGCCGTGGCAATGATGGTTTTTTCATTTTGCAGGCCATCGCGCGGGCCGACTTCCACGATGCGGATGTCATCGCTGCTCATGGCAATGCTTCCAGGGTGGCTAGAACCGCATCGGCTTCGACGAAGTCACCGCTGGCGGCACGCAGTTCGGCGACCACGCCATCGCGTGGCGCTCGGATCGCCAGCTCCATCTTCATGGCCTCGATTACCATCAGCTCCTGGCCGGCGCTGACGCTGTCGCCCACCGCCGCCTTCAGCACCACCACGCGCCCGGGCATGGGCGCGGTGATGCGTTCATCGCCCCCGGCCGCAGCCGGGACGGCGCGCCGGTAGCGCGACACCACCTCCAGGCCAAGCCGCTGTTCGCCGTCGTGCACGGTGATGTAGCGCGGATCCTGGCGCACGCGGAAACGCAGCGCCGTGGACCCTAGCCGCAGGCCAAGGCTGTCCGCGACCATGTGTGCGCCATGCACCGCATGGGTCTGCTGGTCGTGCTCAATCCGGTACTCACCTGCCGCGCCATGGGCCAGGAGCAGCAGTTCCTCGCCGCGGTGCAGGAAGGCGAGCGGCCGGTTTCCAGCATGGCCAAGTCGCCAGCCGTCGGCGATCGCCCACGGCGAGCTGGGGTCGGTCGAATTCACGGCAGCAGATCTCGACGTGGCCTCCTGGGCCAACAGGACCGCGGTGCCTGCCGCCAGCGTCAGTTTCCCGCTGATGCCGTGCACCGGCATGAATTCATCCAGATGCCGGTCCAGGTAGGCGGTGTCGATGCTGCCGTTGACCACGGCAGGGTGGCGCACCAGGCGCTCCAGGAAATCGATATTGGACTTGGGACCGCGTATCTCGCACTGTGCCAGCGCGTCACGCAGGCGGGCGAGGGCGCTGTTGCGGTCAGGGCCCCACACGATCAGCTTGGCGATCATCGGGTCGTAGAAAATACTGACCGTGTCGCCTTCGACTACCCCAGTATCAATGCGTACCTCCGGCGATTCCGGCGGCAGGACCAGCGTTTCCAGGGTGCCCGAACCGGGCAGGAAGCCGGCCTCCGGATCTTCTGCATACAGCCGCACCTCGATCGCATGGCCGTGCTGCGGCACCTGCGCCTGGGTCAGCGGAAGCGGCTGGCCGGCCGCAATCTGCAGCTGCCATGCCACCAGGTCCAGGCCGGTGGTCATTTCAGTCACCGGGTGCTCCACCTGCAGCCGGGTGTTGATCTCCATGAAGTAGAACGCACCGTCGGGGTCGACGATGAATTCAACCGTGCCTGCATTCACGTAATCGATGGCGTGCGCGGCTTTCACCGCGGCATCGCCCATGGCCGTGCCCAGTGCGGGGGTGAGGAAGGGCGAGGGCGATTCCTCCAGCACCTTCTGGTAGCGGCGCTGGGCCGAGCACTCGCGCTCGTTGAGATGTATGGTATTGCCGTGTGCATCGCCGAACACCTGGATCTCGATGTGGCGCGGCGACTGCACGTAGCGCTCCAGCAGCACGCGGTCGCGGCCAAACGCGTTGGCGGCCTCGCGCTGGCAGCTTTCCAGCTGGGCGATGAAATCTTCCAGGCGGTGGACGATGCGCATGCCCTTGCCGCCGCCGCCGTGCGCGGCCTTGATCATCAGCGGAAAGCCAATGCGTGCGGCTTCGCGCGAGAGCACGCCCGGCGACTGGTCCTCGCCGGTATACCCGGGCACCACCGGCACGGCGGCCGCGGCCATCAGGTCCTTGGCCCCGGCCTTGCTTCCCATCTTGCGCATCGTCGCCGCACTGGGGCCGATGAAGCTCAGGCCGGCCTGCTCCACGGCCTCGGCGAAGTCGGCGTTCTCCGACAGGAATCCGTAGCCGGGATGGATCGCCTCTGCACCACTGCGTAGCGCCACCTCCAGGATCGAGTCGCCGCGCAGATAGCTGTCTGCCGGGCGCGGGCCACCGACCGGGTAGGCTTCGTCCGCCAGGCGCACGTGCTGGGCGTCTACGTCCGCCTCCGAATACACGGCCACGGTGCGTATGCCCAACTGGCGGCACGTGCGGATCACGCGGCAGGCGATTTCCCCGCGGTTGGCAATCAGGATCTTGGAGAACATCGGCTCACGTTTCCGGAAAGAGGCGCTGCGCCTGGATCATGGCGGATCGCCTGACCAGGAGGGGTTGCGCCGCTCAAGGAAGGCGGCCACGCCCTCCTGGCCTTCGGCGGACACGCGCAGGCGAGCGATCAGGTCGGCGTTGGTCGCGTCCTGCGCGGCTCCATCGGAGGCGGCGAGCACTCCAGCCACCAATGCCTTGGCGCCCGCTGCAGCCACAGGACCTGCCTTCATCAGCAGCTCCAGCTGTCGCTGCAGCGCTGCATCCAGCTGCTCCGGCGGCACCACCCGGTGCAACAGGCCGATCTGCAGCGCGGTAGCCGCATCAAACAGCTCGCCGGTGGCAAACCAGCGCCGCGCCTGCCGGGCACCAATCGCGGCGATCACGTAGGGGGAAATCACCGCCGGCAGCAGTCCCAAGCGGCTTTCGGTCAGGCCGAACCTGGCCTCGGGCACGCCGATGGCGATATCGCAGCAGGCCACCAGGCCAACGCCGCCACCGAATGCATGCCCATGCACGCGGGCAATGGTGGGTTTGGGAAGTTCATCCAGGGTCCGCATCAGTCGCGCCAGCGCAAGCGCGTCCTCGCGGTTTTCATCCTCGCTGGCGGTGGCCATGCCACGCATCCAGTTGAGGTCCGCGCCGGCCGAGAACGATACGCCTGCGCCTTCCAGCACGACCGCGCGGACCGCGTCATCCGCGCCTGCGGCCACCAGTTCCGCGGTGAGCTCGGCGATGAGGCTGGCGTCGAAAGCGTTGTGAAGCGCTGGTCGGTTCAGGCGCAGGTGCAGCACGCTGCCGTGCTGGAGCTTGTGAAGCATGTCCGACATGGGGTGCCTTGCCTGCGGAGAGGCTGAATCATAGCCCGTCGCCCCGGCGTGCCGTACCCGCGCGTGCCGGTGGTAGAATGAGAATAATTCCTATTTGAGCGTTTCACGTGACCCTGGCAGACCTGCCAAAACGCACCCCTGCCATCGTCGAATCGGTCCACGAATCGAGCGCCCAGGACAATATTGCCCGGCGCCTGCGCGAACTGGGCTTCGTCGCCGGCGAGCGGGTGGAAATGCTGGTCTGCGGGCCCTTCGGTGGTGAGCCTTTGCTGGTGCAGGTGGGTTTCACCCGCTTTGCCCTGCGCCGCAGTGAAGCCGCGCGCGTGCACCTGCGCACTGAGGGCGAAGCGGCATGAGCGCCGCTGCGCCGCTGCGCCTGGCGCTGGTAGGCAACCCGAACAGCGGCAAGACCGCGCTGTTCAACCAGCTCACCGGCAGCCGCCAGAAGGTGGCGAATTACGCGGGAGTGACCGTTGAACGCAAGGAAGGCCGGCTGCTCAGCCGCAGCGGTCGCCACTACGCGGTGCTGGACCTGCCCGGCGCCTACAGCCTGCATGCCGCCAGCCTGGACGAGGCCATCACCCGCGACCTGTGCCGGGGCTTCCTGCCCGGCGAGCCGGCCCCGGACGTGCTGGTGTGCGTGGTCGACGCGACCAACCTGCGCCTGCACCTGCGGTTCGCACTGGAGGTTCGCGAACTGGGCAAGCCGATGGTCCTGGCGGTGAACATGGCCGACGTGGCACGCCGCCGCGGCATTCACATCGACCTGGCCGTGCTGGCACGCGAGCTGGGGGTATCAGTGGTCGAAACCGTGGCGGTACAGCACAACGGTTCGGCCGCGCTGATCGAACAGTTGGACCGCATGGCCGAAGGGCTGCACGCACCGCAGCGGCAGCTTGCGGAAGGCGCCGACCTGCATCAGGAAACCCGCAGGCTGCTGGCTGCCGCAGTGCAGATGCCCACGCGCACGGCCAGCATCGACGGCGCCCTGGACCGCTGGCTGCTGCACCCGGTGTTCGGGCTGGCCGCGCTGGCCGCGGTGATGTTGCTTATCTTCCAGGCCGTATACGCATGGGCCGCGCCGATGATGGGCGTGATCGCAGCGGCCGCCGGCTGGCTGGGTGACAGCGTGGGCGCAGTCCTGCCGGAGGGACCATTGAGCAGCCTGCTGGTGAATGGTGTAATTGCGGGTCTGGGCGGCGTGATCGTGTTCCTGCCGCAGATCCTGATCCTGTTCGCTTTCATCCTGGCGCTTGAGGAATCGGGCTACCTGCCGCGCGCAGCCTTTCTGCTGGACCGGATGATGGCTTCCGCCGGCCTGTCGGGACGCTCTTTCATTCCGCTGCTGTCCAGTTTCGCCTGCGCGATCCCAGGCATCATGGCCACCCGCTCGATCCAGGATCCACGCGATCGCCTTGCCACGATCCTGGTTGCTCCGCTGATGACCTGCTCGGCGCGCCTGCCGGTGTATGCGCTGCTGATCGGTGCGTTCATCCCGCAGCGGCAGGTCTGGGGCGTATTCAACCAGCAGGGCCTGGTGCTGTTCGGCCTTTACGTCGCCGGCATCCTCAGTGCGCTGATGGTGTCGTGGATGATGAAGAAATGGCGTCGCGACAAGGGCGAGCATCCGCTGCTGCTGGAGCTTCCCTCGTACCGCGTTCCGCAGGTACGGGACGTGCTGATCGGGCTGTGGGAACGCGCATGGATCTTCCTGCGCCGGGTGGGCGGGATCATCCTGGCCCTGACCATTCTGCTGTGGTTCCTGCTGTCCTTCCCGGCCGCTCCTGCCGATGGCGCCCTGTCGGCGATCGAATACAGTTTCGCCGGCCGCATTGGCCATGCCATGACCGCTTTCTTCGCGCCGATCGGCTTCAACTGGCAGATCTGCATTGCCCTGATACCGGGAATGGCCGCACGCGAGGTGGCCGTAGCTTCACTGGCCACGGTGTATGCGCTGTCGGCTGCCGATGACAGTGCCGCCGCCCAGGCGCTGACCCCGCTGATCGCCGATGGCTGGTCGCTGGCCACCGCGCTGTCGCTGCTGGTGTGGTTTATCTACGCGCCGATGTGCATCTCCACGCTGGCCACGATCAAGCGTGAAACCAACTCGTGGGGGAAGATGTCGTTTGCCACGATCTATCTGTTTGCCCTGGCTTACGGCGCTTCGTTCGTGACCTACCAGGTCGCGGTGCTGCTGGGGGCAGGGTGAGCAATTCGCTGCTGCTGCAGTACTTCGTCATCGCAGTTGCGGTGTTGCTGAGCGTCTGGGTCGTGGCGAAGACGCAGTTTCCCGGCAGCCTGCGCAAGCTGCGCGTCGCGATCGCCTTGTCGCTGTTGCGTGAAGGCAGGCCAGCGTGGATGCAATCGGTGGGCCGCCGGGTTTCGCCGGTCAAGCAAACGGGCATTGACAGCTGCGGTGGGTGCGACAACTGCGGCCCGACAACCTG
>JAJAZJ010000074.1 GCA_026785795.1 Pseudoxanthomonas sp. | reverse complement strand
GGCGTAGCTCATCCAGTCCACGTATTCGGCCTGGCTGACGCGCCCATCGGAGTCGCTGTCCATGCGTGCGAGGTAGTCACGGGTGGCCTGGACCTGGGCCATGGCCATGCCGGGCAGCAGCAGGCACAGCAGGATCGGCAGGCGGCGAAGACAGGACATGCCGGCATTGTAGGCACGACGTCGGTCGCCGGTACATGTAGTTCGTCAACGCGCGCGCTACCCTGCTGCTCCCTCACCTTTTTTTCCGCGCCATGCCCGAGCTTCCCGAAGTTGAAACCACGCGCCGCGGCCTGGCGCCGCACGTGGAGGGCAAGCGCATCCAACAGGTGGTGCTGCGCCGCCCGGACCTGCGCTGGCCCATTCCCCACGAGATCACGACGCTGCTGCCCGGGCAGCGCATCTCGGCCGTGCGCCGGCGCGCCAAATACCTGCTGCTGAACACCGCGGCCGGCAGCGCGCTGCTGCACCTGGGCATGACCGGCAGCCTGCGGGTGCTGCCGGCGAGCGCTCCGATCACCGCCCATGACCACGTCGACCTGCTGCTCAGTTCCGGGCGCGTGCTGCGCTTCAACGATCCGCGCCGCTTCGGCTGTCTGCTGTGGCAGCCGGCCGGTGAAACGCATGCGCTATTGACCGGGCTGGGACCCGAGCCGCTGTCCGACGCGTTCGACGGCGAGTATCTGTTCCAGCGCAGTCGCGGGCGCAAGGCGCCAGTCAAGACGTTCCTGATGGACCAGCGCATCGTGGTGGGCGTGGGCAATATCTACGCGGCGGAAAGTCTGTTCCGCGCCGGCATCTCGCCGCTGCGCGCGGCGGGCCGTGTGTCGCGTGAGCGCTACATGGCTTTGGCCGAGGCGGTGAAGTCGATCCTGGCTTACGCCATCACCCGCGGCGGCACCACTTTGCGCGATTTCATCAGTCCCGATGGTGCGCCGGGTTATTTCGAGCAGGAGCTGCTGGCTTACGGACGCGGCGGCCTGCCCTGCCCGCGCTGCGGCCATCCGTTACGTTCGGCCGACATCGGACAGCGGGCCAGCGTCTGGTGCGGGCGCTGCCAGCGCTGAGTCGACTGCAGGGGCGGCATGTCTTTGATGACCCAGCCAGAATGGGGCTATAGTCCGCGCCTGAGCTGATGGGTGGGCAGCGATGACGGACGCGGCGGACATCACGGTATGGCTGGATTCTGCCCGCAACGGCGACCGCGCCGCGCTGGACCACGTGCTGTCCACCCTGTACCACGAGCTGCACGCCATGGCCCGACGACAGCTGTGCGGACAGCACGGCCATACCCTGGACGCCACCTCGCTGGTGCATGAGTCCTATCTCAAGCTGCTGGGCAGCAACCGCAGCGCAAGCTTCGAGGACCGCGGACACTTCTTTGCCTACGCGGCTTCCTCGATGCGCAGCGTGGTAGTGGATTACGCGCGCAACCGCCTGGCGCGCAAGCGTGGCGGCGACCTCAAGCGCGTGGCCGAGATTCCCGAAGACGTGGAGGGCCCGCTGCGCCTGGACGAGGACATGCTGTCGTTGAATGACGCGCTGGACCAGCTGGCCGCAGCCGACCCGCGCTTGGCCCGGGTGGTGGAGATGCGCTACTTCGCCGGCCTCTCGGAGCTGGAGATCGCGGAATTGCTGCAGCGCTCCGAGCGCAGCATCCGCCGCGACTGGCAGAAGGCGCGCCTGTTCCTGCTGTCGGTGATGTCCGACGCCTGAGCCACGCCGGACTGCGATCATGGATCCCGAACGCTGGCACCGGCTTTCACCCCTGCTCGACGCGCTATTGGAGCTTGCGCCGGACCAGCAATTGGCGGAGCTGCAGCGCCTGCGCAGCCAGCAGCCCGGCCTTGCCGATGAACTGGGCGCGTTGCTGGCGCTGGAGCAGGAGCATGCCAGCTTCCTGCAGCGCCCGCTGCTGCACACCGCGGCGCAGCAGCAACCCGGGGATCGGGTGGACACCTATCGCCTGCAGCAGCTGTTGGGAGAAGGCGGCATGAGCACGGTCTGGCTGGCCACGCACGGGGCAGGCACCAGCGCGCGGCAGGTGGCGCTGAAACTGCTGCGCCCGGGCCTGGTCGATACGCAGCGCAGTCCGGGCCTAGGCCATGAAGCGCTGATTCTGTCGCGACTTGCGCTGGCCTGCGTGCCGCGCCTGCTGCACGCAGGCATCGCCGCCGATGGCCAGCCGTACCTCGCGCTGGAATACGTGGCCGGCCTGCCCATCAGCGAACATGCCGTTCGCCACGCGCTGTCGGTAGAGCAACGTATCCGGCTGTTCCTGCAGGCCTGCAGTGCAGTCAGCCAGCTGCACGTACACCAGGTCGTGCATCGCGACCTCAAGCCCGCCAACGTGCTGGTGACTGACGACGGTTCGGTGTGCCTGCTGGATTTCGGCATCGCCGCGGTGCTGGATGGCTCGTTGCCGCCGCCAGCGCATGCCGATGCCGCGGTCCGCAGCTTCACCCTGCAGTACGCCGCGCCGGAGCAGGTGCGCGGCGAAGCGCCGAGTGTCGCCAATGATGTGTATGCGCTAGGTGTGGTGCTGTACGAACTGCTGGCTGGAACCAAGCCCTACCGCTTACGGCGGCGCAGTGATGCCGAATCCGACCAGGCCCTGCTGGCGGTTGACATGCCCACGCCGTCGATCGCGCTGCAGCGCTGCAGGCAGGACGCGCCGGAGGATGCACCCAGCGGCAAGCTTGACGCGGAACTGGACGCCATCGTGCTCAAGGCGCTGCAGAAGGAGCCCGCCGCTCGTCATGCGTCGGTGCAGGCGCTGTCGCTGGCGTTGACCGATTACCTGGACTCGCAGCCAAGCCACGATCAACCGCGCCGCACATGAGCGGTTGGCTGCCGCGCAGGCCAGGCTGAGCCGGTCAGGTGGAGAACGGCAGCGGCGCCTGCAGCGGGTCGATGCTGCCTTCGCCACGTGCGATCTTCTTGAACTCCGCGCGGCTGACAGAAATGTAGCGTTCGTTTCCGCCGATTTCCACCTGCGGGCCATCCTGCAGCGCATGGCCCTGCGCGTCCACGCGCACGGTCATGGTCGCCTTCTTGCCGCTGTGGCAGATGGTCTTGATCTCGGTCAACTCGTCGGCCCAGGCC
>JAJAZJ010000073.1 GCA_026785795.1 Pseudoxanthomonas sp. | reverse complement strand
TGCCGCAGGCGCACGCTCAGGATGCGCCGCCGGACGAGGAAGCCACCACTCTGGCCACCATGACGGTCACGGCGCAGAAGCGCGAGGAAATCACCCAGAACGTGCCGATCGCGGTCACCGTGCTCACCGAACAACAGCTGCGGGACACCGGCGTGCGCGACATCAAGGACCTGCAGGTGCTGGTGCCCGGCCTCACCGTGACCAGCACCCAGAGCGAAGCCCAGACCACCGCGCGCATCCGCGGCATCGGCACGGTGGGTGACAACGCCGGCCTGGAATCCTCGGTGGGCGTGGTCATCGACGGCGTGTATCGCGCCCGCAACGGCGTCGGCTTCGGCGACCTGGGCGAGATCGAGCGGGTTGAAGTGCTGAAAGGGCCGCAGGGCACCGTGTTCGGCAAGAACACCTCGGCCGGCGTGATCAATATCATCACCCGCCGTCCCAGCTACAGCCAGAGCGTCGAGGGCGAGTTCAGCCTGGGCAACTACGGCATCTGGGGCATCTCCGGCGCCTACAACGACGCACTGAACGACTTTGCAGCCTTCCGCGTGTTCGCGGTCAAGCGCAGCCGCGACGGGTTTATGGACGTCAACACGGGCCGCGGCCCGCGCACGCTTACGGAAGACAACGACCAGAACTTCCACTCATTGCGCGGCCAGCTGCTGATCGAGCCTACCGAGACCTTCAACATCAATTTCATCGCCGACTTCACCGCGCGCAATGAGAACTGCTGCACCGCGGTGCAGACGGTGGTGGGTTCCACCTCCGCCATCATCAACGGGGTGGGCGGCCCGGGTTCCATTGCGACAGGAACGGGAGCGTTCCCGCAAACGGTCGATCCGTTTGCACGCCAAGCCTATTCCAACCGCCCCACCTCGCAGAACATGAAGGACAAGGGCCTGTCGGCCGAAGCCAACTGGGAGACTTCCTGGCTGGGTGGCGCCACCCTGACCTCGATCACTGCGGCGCGTGACTGGCAGTCCATCAATGCGCTGGACTTCGACTACACCGGTGCCGACCTGCTGTACCGCAACGCGCAGGAAGACGAGTCGCTGACCCGGTTCGAGACCTTCAGCCAGGAGTTCCGCCTGACCGGCGCTACCGACCGCTTTGACTGGATGGTGGGTGCGTTCTACGCCGATGAAGACCTGACCCGCAAGGAGTCCTATAGGATCGGCAACGGCTACGAGCCGTTTTTGTCGACCTTGATCCTGGCGGCGATCAATCCCGCCTTGGCGGGATCGCCCACGGCGCCGCTGTTCCTGTCGCAGGCCACAGGCCGCCCGTTCGGGACTGCGTTCGCAGGTCTGGGCGCCAAGGACCGCTATGCGCAGAACGCCAAGAGCGCGGCGTTCTTTACCAATAACACCTGGCGCGCCACCGACGCGCTGGACCTGACCATGGGCCTGCGCTACACCGACGAGACGAAGACCCTCAGCTCGAACTACAGCAATCCCAACGGCGCCCCGGGCTGCTCCTCGGCGCTGGCAAACCCGGCTGGGGTGGTGGGTGCACTGGTGGGTCGTGGCCTCACCGTCGCCCAGGCCTCGGCCGCAACGCCAACCGTTATCGCGCGCATCTGCCTGCCGTGGGCCAACGCCCGCCACAACGGCCGCTTTACCGAGCAGGAGCGTGACGACAAGGAATGGACCGGCACGCTGAAGGCGGCCTACCGCTGGAACGAAAGCGTGATGACCTATGTATCCGCAGCACGCGGCTACAAGTCGGGCGGCTTCAACCTGGACCGCGTGCAGAGCTCCAACGGGCTGTCCAGCGGCAGCGCAGGCATCACTCCGGTGAACGACACCTCGTTTGAAGGTGAGTTCGTCGACAGCTTCGAGCTGGGCGCCAAGACCAACTGGATGGATGGCAACCTGGTGTTCAACGCCACGCTGTTCCTGCAGGAGTACACCGACTTCCAGCTCAACAGCTTCCTGGGCACCAGCTTCGTGGTCCGCTCCATCCCGGAGGTGACCTCGGTCGGCGTGGATACCGAGGTGCTGTGGCAGGTCAACCGCAACCTGCTGCTGCAGGGCGGCCTGGTCTACGCCGACACCACCTATGGTGACGATACCCCTACGGCTGACTTCATCCTGCCGGGTGCCCTGAACAAGCTGCCGGGCAGCACCGCCAGCTTTGCGCCCGAGTGGTCCGGTACCGCCGCCGCCACCTACCAGTGGGACATCGGCAGCAATTTCATCGGCCGCGCCAACGTGGGTGCCAAGTACATGTCGGAGTACAACACCGGCTCCGACCTGGACGTGGAAAAGCTGCAGGATGCCTATGCCATCTTCAACGCACGCTTCGGCATTGGTGCCCAGAACAAGCGCTGGATGCTCGAGTTCTGGGGCCTGAACCTGTTTGACGAGGAGTACGTGCAGGTCGGCTTCGATGGCCCGCTGCAGACCGACGCCAGCGGTATCCCAGGCGACCCGCGCAGCACCTACAACGCGTTCCTGGGTGCACCGCGCACCTACGGCATGACCTTCCGCATCCAGTACTGATCCAGAAGGGATTCACCGCAACGGCCCGCCCCGCGAGTGGCGGGCCTTTTTCATTGGGCTGCCGCCGCGGCTGACATGGGGGTGGTTTTCGGATACAATGTGATCGCCACTTGCCTAATTCCATACCATGCGTTCCCCCTCCGATGATGAGCTGCGCCAGCTTGCCGAACACCTGGGCGAGCGCCTGCTCGCCCGTCACCACCGCCTGGTCACGGCGGAAAGCTGCACCGGCGGCTGGATTGCCAAGACGGTGACCGATATCGCCGGTTCGTCCGCCTGGTTTGATTGCGGCATGGCCGCCTACAGCTACGAAGCCAAGCAGGCGCTGTTGGGAGTGCGTCCGGAAACGCTGGAAACCCACGGCGCGGTCAGCCGTGAAACCGTGATCGAGATGGTGTCCGGTGCTCTGGTCAATTCCGGCGCCAGTATCGCGGTGGCGGTCACCGGCATCGCCGGGCCGGGCGGCGGCAGCGAAGACAAGCCGGTCGGCATGGTGTGGATCGGCTGGAAGCGGCGCGGCGGCTACGCCAAGGCCGAGACGTTCAGCTTCGCCGGTGATCGGGATGCCGTGCGCCGACAAACCGTGGAAGCGGCACTGCGCGGACTGGACGTGTTGGCGGGGTGACGGGTCGCTGCCAGACCAGGGCCGGGCACGGGGCTGAAGCAGGGCGGGGTGTTGCATTCGAATCTGGTTAGTAGTATTACTACTAACCATGAATCTGACCGATACCCAGCAAGCCATCCTTGCCATGATCACCGAGCGCATCGGTGCCGACGGCGTTCCCCCTTCGCAGGCCGAGATTGCCCGGGCCTTTGGCTTCAGCGGGGTGCGCGCCGCCCAGTACCACATCGAGGCGCTGGAGGCCGCCGGCGCCATCCGGCGGGTTCCCGGGCAAGCCCGGGGCATCCGCCTGATCCATGACGACACCGACATGCCGGTGGCCGCGGAAATACTTCCGGACAACGCGCTGCGGCTGCCAATCCTGGGGCGGGTAGCGGCCGGTTTGCCGATCGGCGCGGACATCCAGTCCGACGAAGTCGTCCTGCTGGATCGTGCCTTCTTCGCCCCGGCGCCCGACTACCTGCTGAAAGTGCAGGGAGATTCGATGCGCGACGAAGGCATTTTCGACGGCGACCTGATCGGCGTGCACCGCACCCCGGAGGCCCGCTCCGGGCAGATCGTGGTGGCGCGCATCGACGATGAAATCACGGTCAAGCTGCTGAAGATCGGCAAGGACCGCATCCGCCTGCTGCCGCGCAACCCCGATTATTCGCCCATCGAGGTCATGCCCGACCAGGACTTCGCCATCGAAGGCCTGTACTGCGGGCTGGTAAGGCCCAACCGGTGACCGAGCCCATGCGCTGCAAACAGGATTTTTCCCACATGCCGTCGCGTACTTGCCCGGTAGCGGTGCAGTCGCCGGCACTGCAAATTTCAACCACGGCCAATCGCGTCGCAAGCTGTGCGACCCATGGCCGGTAGATTGCCCTCAACCCGACTAACCACCAAGGAAACCACCATGGACGAGAACAAGAAGCGCGCACTTTCCGCTGCACTGACCCAGATCGAGCGCCAGTTCGGCAAGGGCTCCGTGATGCGCATGGGCGATCAGGTCATCGAGGCGGTGGAGACCATCCCGACCGGCTCACTGATGCTGGACATCGCCCTGGGCATTGGCGGCTTGCCGAAGGGTCGCGTGGTAGAGATCTATGGTCCGGAATCCTCGGGCAAGACCACCCTCGCGCTGCAGACCATCGCCCAGTGCCAGAAGAACGGCGGCACCGCCGCGTTCATCGATGCCGAGCATGCGTTGGATCCCATCTATGCCGCCAAGCTGGGCGTCAACGTGGACGAGCTGCTGCTGTCGCAGCCCGATACGGGCGAGCAGGCGCTGGAGATCGTGGACATGCTGGTGCGCTCCAACTCGGTGGACATCGTGGTGATCGACTCGGTCGCCGCGTTGACGCCGAAGGCCGAGATTGAGGGCGAAATGGGCGACGTGCTGCCCGGCCTGCAGGCCCGCCTGATGAGCCAGGCGCTGCGCAAGCTGACCGGCAACATCAAGCGCTCCAACTGCATGGTGCTGTTCATCAACCAGCTGCGCATGAAGATCGGTGCGATGATGCCGGGCCAGAGCCCGGAGGTGACCACGGGCGGCCACGCGCTCAAGTTCTATGCGTCGGTGCGCCTGGATATCCGCCGCATCGGTGCGATCAAGAAGGGCGACGAGATCATCGGCAACCAGACCAAGATCAAGGTGGTCAAGAACAAGCTGGCGCCCCCGTTCAAGCAGGTGATCACCGAGATCCTGTACGGCGAAGGCATCAGCCGCGAGGGTGAACTGATCGACATGGGCGTGGAAGCAAAGCTGGTGGACAAGGCCGGCGCCTGGTACAGCTATGGTGAGGAGCGCATTGGCCAGGGCAAGGACAACTCGCGCCAGTACCTCAAGGACAATCCGGAGGTTGCAGCCCGGCTGGAGGCCGAGTTGCGCGAGAAGTTCCAGCCCACCGAAGTGAAGCCGGACCAGGCTGAAGAAGCGCTCGAGGCCTGAGCACCGACGGCAGGCGCCGGGTGCGCCTGCCGTTCCCCATGCAGCGGAGAAGTCCAGGCGTGTCCAGGCATCCAGCCCATGCGGAAAGCGTCGATGGTCTCCAGCCGCGCCGGCGCAAGACCCAGGAGTTGACTCCGGTGCAGCGCGCGCTGGCGCTGCTGGTCCGGCGTGAACACTCGCGCAAGGAGTTGACCCGCAAGCTCGCCCTGCGCGGGATTGCCGGCGAGGACGCGACCGCCGCGATCGAACGCCTTGCCGGCGACGGCTGGCAGAGTGATGCGCGGTTCGGCGAGATGCTGGTCCGCACCCGGGCCTCGCAGGGGTACGGTCCGTTGCGCATCCGTGCCGAGCTGGGCACGCATGGGCTGGATGCGGACACGGTCAGCGCCGTGCTGGAAGGGTTCGGGGGTGATTGGGCCCAGGTTGCCCGCGATTTGCTCAGGCGCCGTTTCCGTAACTCGGCCGCCACGGACCCGGCAGTGCAGCGCAAGGCGATTGACTTCCTGTACCGGCGCGGCTTCCAGGGGGACCACGTCAGGTTGGCCGTGCACGGCCAGCTGCGGGACTGATCAGGCCGGGCCTGTTAATCTTCACCCATTGGGTTGTCTGCCAGCGCATGCGTCCGCATTTCATGGGTATCGCGGCGGTCCAGACCTGCCCGCCCCCAAGCGCACGCCAGATGAATACTCCCAGCCCGTACAGCAGCAACCAGATCCGCAGCGACTTCCTTGAGTTCTTCCGCGAGCGCGGCCACGCCATCGTCCCGTCCGCCTCGCTGGTGCCCGGTAACGACCCCACGCTGCTGTTCACCAATTCGGGCATGGTCCAGTTCAAGGACGTGTTCCTGGGCGCCGAGAAGCGCAGCTACGTGCGCGCCGCTGACGTGCAGCGTTGCCTTCGGGCCGGGGGAAAGCACAATGACCTGGACCAGGTGGGCTACACCGCCCGCCACCACACCTTCTTCGAAATGTTGGGCAACTGGTCGTTTGGCGACTATTTCAAGAAGGATGCGATTGCCTGGGCCTGGGAGCTGCTGACCGAAGTGTGGAAATTGCCCGCAGAGCGACTGCTGGTCACGGTGTACCACACCGATGACGAGGCCTATGACCTGTGGCACAACATGGTGGGCGTTCCGGCAGAGCGGATCGTACGCATCGGCGACAACAAGGGCGCACCCTTTGCATCGGATAATTTCTGGCAGATGGCCGACACCGGCCCGTGCGGGCCGTGTACTGAAATCTTCTATGACCATGGTGAGCATATCGCCGGCGGTCCCCCGGGCTCGCCGGACGAGGACGGTGACCGCTTCATTGAAATCTGGAACCTGGTGTTCATGCAGTTTGATCGCCAGGCCGACGGCACGTTGTTGCCCCTGCCGGCACCGTGCGTGGACACGGGCATGGGAATGGAGCGGCTGGCGGCGATCCTGCAGCGGGTACACAGCAATTACGAGATCGATCTTTTCCAGGTGCTCATACGCCACGCGGCGGAATTGACCGGCACTGCAGACCTGGAAAACAAGTCGCTGCGGGTAATCGCCGACCACATACGCGCCTGCTCGTTCCTGATCGTGGACGGCGTGCTGCCCTCCAATGAGGGCCGCGGGTATGTGCTGCGCAGGATCATCCGTCGCGCCCTGCGCCACGGCTGGATGCTGGGCGTGCGCCAGCCCTTCTTCAATGAGCTGGTGCCCACCCTGGTGCAGGTGATGGGCCAAGCCTACCCGGAGCTGGTCGCGGCGCAGGAGCTGGTTGCGCGTGCGCTGAAGGCGGAGGAGGAACGCTTCGCCGAAACCCTGGATTCCGGAATGCGCATCTTCGACGACATCGCGGCGGGTGCGGAAGGCGTGATCCCCGGCTCGGATGCATTCCGCCTGTACGACACCTACGGATTTCCCGTCGACCTGACGGCGGACATTGCGCGCGAGCGCGGCCTGTCCGTAGACATGCAGGGCTTCGATGCAGCCATGGAACACCAGCGCCAGACCGCACGCGCCGCGGGAAAATTTGCCGCCGGCAGCGGCCTTCCTGCGGACCTGGTGGCGAAACTTTCGCCCACCGTTTTCCTGGGCCATGAAGCCCTGGATGCCGGCGGGCTGCAGGTGCTTGCCGTGCTGAAAGACGGGCGCCCGGTCCCATCCATCGCTGCGGGTGAGGAAGCGGTGGTCATCCTGGAGGGCACCCCGTTCTATGCCGAATCCGGCGGGCAGGTGGGTGATGCCGGGGTCCTGGCCGGGCAGGGCGTGGAGTTCAGGGTCAGCGACACGCTCAAGTTCGCTGGCCAGTTCCACGGGCACATGGGCACGCTGGTGTCCGGAGCGCTCCAGCCGGGCGACCACGTGCTTGGATCGGTGGACGCGCCGCGCCGCGCCGCGATCATTCCCAACCACTCTGCCACCCATTTGCTGCATGCCGCACTGCGCGAAGTGCTGGGCACGCATGTCCAGCAGAAGGGCTCACTGGTGGCGCCAGAGAGGCTGCGCTTCGATTTCGCGCACTTCCAGCCCATGAGCGCAACCGAGCTTGCCGAAGTGGAACGTCGCGTCAACGCCGAGGTGCGCGCCAACCACGCCGCTGAAGTGCACAACATGGGCATGCAGGAGGCGCTGGATTTCGGCGCAATGGCGCTGTTCGGCGAGAAATATGGCGAGCATGTGCGGGTACTGAAGATGGGTGGTTATTCCACCGAACTGTGCGGCGGCACACACGTGGCCCGCACCGGCGATATCGGCCTGTTCAAGCTGGTGAGTGAGGGCGGTGTGTCGGCGGGCGTACGCAGGATCGAGGCCGTCACCGGACAGGGTGCCCTGGACCTGGTACGCACCGAGCAACAGCGGCTGCACCCGTGCGAGCGCCCCCACACGTCGCGACGGAGCGGCGAAACCGACGCTCTCGAGCAGCGGCACCGTGATCGCCATGAAGGCGACGGTCACTGCACCGATTGAGGCGTGATAGTGCGCCGGAATCGTCGTGTTG
>JAJAZJ010000072.1 GCA_026785795.1 Pseudoxanthomonas sp. | reverse complement strand
GATGGTCTACGGCACCCGCAAGCTGCCCGGTTCCACCGTGTACCTGAAGTTCACCGTGGAGACGCCGCCCGGGGAACCCGCGCACCCCGGGCTGGGCAAAGTGGGCAAGCCGCGCCTGGATATGCATGCCAGGCAGTTCAAGGCCGCCGCCAAGGCCAACGGCGTCGACGATGCGTGGCTGCGCGCCATCGCCCATGCGGAGAGCGAGTTCGACGCAAACGCACTTTCGCCAAAGGGCGCGCAGGGGGTGATGCAGCTGATGCCGGAGGTGTCGAAGGAGTACGGGGTGGTAGACCCCTATTCACCGACGGAATCGATCAACGCCGGCGCCCGGCACCTCAAAGGCCTGCTGAAGCGCTACAACAACGACCTGACCCTGGTGGCCGCCGCCTACAACGCGGGCATTGGTGCGGTCACGCGCTTCAACGGCGTACCGCCGTATGCGGAAACGCAGGTATACGTGGAGAAAGTGCAGGCGCTGTACCAGCGTTACCGCCAGGCGATGGGCACGGCGCCATTGAAGCCCGCAGACGCGACGATGGCGGCGCCAAAAACGCCCGCTGCAGGGAAATAGCGCCCGGCCTTCGCCGCTTCACGTTTCCCTGCTTCAAGCCGCCGTTCCCGGGTAACGCAAGGAGAAGCGGCTCGCGACGAGGGGAAGGCTACGCCTTCGGGGTCAGCTTCAGCAGCCTGCCGCCGGAGCCGTTGCGCTCGTCCTCCAGCAGCCACAGGTTGCCGTCCGGCCCCTGCTCGACTTCGCGGATGCGTTCGCCCAGGTCGTATCGCGCCGCCTCGCGCGCGCCGGTGCCGTCCACCTCGATGCGGACCAGGGCTTTCGACGACAGTCCGCCGATAAACAGGTCACCGTTCCACGCCGGGAACGCGCTGCCGCTGTAGACAATCAGCCCTGCAGGTGAAATCACCGGGGTCCAGGTGATCTTGGGCGCTTCGAATTCCGGGCGCGTATCGTGGTCCGGGATAGTGCGACCGTCGTAGTGATCGCCGTTGGAGACGATCGGGTAGCCATAGTTCCCGCCGCGCTCCACCAGGTTCAGCTCGTCGCCTCCCGCCGGCCCCATCTCCTGCTGCCACAGGCGGCCCTGGGCGTCGAAGGCGATGCCCAGCGGATTGCGGTGGCCCAGTGACCAGACCTGCGCCGCCACGCCACCCTGTGGGGCGAAGGGGTTGTCAGCCGGCACGCTGCCGTCATCGTTCAGACGCAGGATTTTGCCCATGTTGGACTGCATGTCCTGCGCCGGATCGAATTTCTGCCGGTCCCCGGAGCTGATCCACAGCTTGCCATCCGGTCCGAAGGCGATGCGGTGCCCGTAATGGCCGCGTCCGCTGACCTTGGGCACCTGGCGCCAGACTACGTTCACGTCCGAGAGCGAACCGCCGCCCTGGCTGTCCAGGGCCAGCTTGGCGCGCGCCACCACCGCGCCACGGGTGTCGCCTTCGCCGGCCTCGGCATAGCTCAGGTAGACCAGGCCGTTGCTGGCGAACTGCGGATGCAGGACCACATCGCCCAAGCCCCCCTGGCCGCCATGGTCCACGACCGGAACCCCGCGAATGTCACCCACCTTGCTGGCGGCTGCGCCGCTACCCAGCTCGACCAGCTTCAAGGCGCCCTTTTTTTCGCTGACCAGCAGGCGGCTATCGGGCAGGAAGCTCATCGCCCACGGCTCGCTGAACTTGCCGACCTCGGTGACCTGGAAAGGGGCAGGCGCGGCGGCAGGCGCAGCTTCCTCCGCGTAGCCCGCGCTGGCAAGACTGGCGGCCAGCACGGCCACGCAGGCGCGGTTCAGCAGTGATCGGTTCATGGTCGACTCCGTTGATAAGGACCGTGGCTTGCTGCCACGAAGCGGGTGAAGGGAATGTGGACGCTGCCTGCCCAAGCATGCTGCTGCAGCTGGCTTTGCGCTAGGATTCAGCACGATTGTCCCACGGAGTTCCACCATGCGCCTGCTGCTGCTTGCCCTGCTGTTTTCCACCGCCCCCTTGGCCCGCGCCGGCGAGACCGGGAAATACGGCATTGACCTGCCCGCAGGCGAGGTGACGCCAGTGTCCGTCGCGGTCGCCGACCTGGCCGCCCATGCCGGCACCGCGCGCAAGTTCAGCGGGCGCATCACCGACGTGTGCCAGAAGACGGGCTGCTGGGTAATGCTGGAAGACCAGGGACAGGCGGTCCGCGTCATGCTGGGCGACCATGATTTCTTCATCCCCAAGGACGTGCGCGGCCCGGCCGTGGTCTATGGGGTGCTGTCGCGCAAAGAGCTGTCCCCCGAAGCCGTGGCCCACATGGCGGCCGAAACCAGCAGCGGCGCGGCCGTGCTGGAGCAGGAGTACCGGATCGTGGCCCAGGGCGTCGAAGTTTCAGGCTGATCCAGGCCGGCCAACGAACAGCGGAATCGGGCGGTACTGCACGGTCGCATGTTTCTGTTGTTGGCCGTATGCAGGTGAGCCGCATTGGCCCGCTGCCCCCGGTCATTCGGGCGCGAACGAAGATCCCGTCATTCAATTCACGAG
>JAJAZJ010000071.1 GCA_026785795.1 Pseudoxanthomonas sp. | reverse complement strand
TTTGACTACACCGTGGACCAGATGCGCCAGGTGGAGGGCGTGCTGGCCCGCCATATTGGTGAGGACAAACCAATAGAACGCGCCAATTCCCGGGTCCCACGCGGCTGGGGCGGCAGCCAGGACATGCATACCGGCCACGTGATCGTGTTCCTGCAGGACGGGAACAAGCGCAGCGAGAGCACCGAGGAAATCGTGGCTACCCTGCGCCGCGAACTGGCCGCGCTGCCCGGCATCCAGGCTCGCGCCCAGGTGCCCGCTGGCCTGGTCAGCAGCCGCGGCCAGCGCTACCAGCTGGTGCTGGGCGGGCCCAACTATGAAGACCTGTCCCAGTGGCGCGATCGCATGCTGGTGCGCATGGGGGAAAACCCCGGACTGGTCGACATGGATTCGGACTACAAGGAAACCCGCCCGCAGATGCGGGTGAACATCGACCGCGCGCGCGCCGCGGACCTGGGCGTCTCCGTCACCGAGATCGGGCGCACCCTGGAAACCATGATGGGCTCGCGCCAGGTGACCACGTTCGTGGACGACGGCGAAGAGTATGACGTGGTCCTGCAGGCCGACCGCGAGAACCGCATGTCGCCCACCGATCTGGTCAATACCTATGTGCGCGGACGCGACAACGCGTTGATCCCGCTCGGCAACCTGGTGAGCATGAGCGAGATCGCCGAGCCGGCCACCTTCAACCGCTTCAACCGCCTGCGCGCCATCACCATCAGCGGCGGCCTGGCCGACGGCTACACCATGGGCGAGGCGCTGGACTGGACCCTGCAGACGGTGGAGGAGGAGCTGCCCGACCAGGCGCAGGTCGACTGGAAAGGCGAGTCACGCGAGTACCTGGAAGCCGGCAGCGCAATCCTGCTGACCTTTGCGCTTGCGCTGCTGATTGTCTACCTGGTGCTGGCTGCACAGTTCGAGAGCTTCATCCATCCCTTCGTGATCATGCTCACCGTGCCGCTGGCGGTGCTGGGCGCGCTGCTGGGGCTCTGGATCACGGGAGGCACGCTGAACCTGTTCAGCCAGATCGGCATCGTCATGTTGATCGGCCTGGCGGCCAAGAACGGCATCCTGATCGTCGAATTCGCCAACCAGCTGCGTGACGATGGCCGCAACGTGATCCAGGCCATCATTGAATCGTCCAGCGTGCGCCTGCGCCCGATCCTGATGACCTCGGTGGCCACCATCGTGGGCGCGCTGCCGCTGGTCCTGTCCGGTGGCCCGGGTTCGGCCAGCCGTGCCACCATCGGCGTGGTGGTGGTCTTCGGCGTGGCGTTCTCCACCGTGCTGTCGCTGTTCGTGGTGCCTGCGTTCTATGCGCTGCTGGCCCCGTATACGCGCTCGCCTGAAGCCGTGGCCCAGGAGCTGGAAAAGTTGGAAGTAGAAACGCCGGCGGTGGGCGGGCACGGGTGAGCGTGCCGCAGGGCGAAGGGTTCGTGCTGCGCGCGTGGCGCAGCGACGATCTCGACGCCCTGGTCCAGCATGCCAACGACGAGCACGTTTCGCGCGGGTTGAGCGACCGCTTTCCGTTTCCATACACTCGCGATGATGGCCAGCGATTCCTCGCCGGCCAGGTGGTCGATCTGGGGGCATCGGTGTTTGCCATCGAAGTGGCCGGCCAGGCCTGCGGCGGGATCGGCATTCGGCCCGGCCACGGTGAGCGCAGCCACGGCGCTGAGCTGGGCTACTGGCTGGGCCACAGCTGCTGGGGGCAGGGCCTGATGACCCGCGTGCTGGCCGCCTATGTGCCGTGGGTGATGCACAGCGGTGGGTTCACCCGGCTACAGGCCAGCGTGATGGATGCCAACGTCGCCTCGGCGCGGGTCCTGTTGAAGAGCGGTTTCGTGGAAGAAGGTCGCCTGCACGCCGCAGTCAACAAGCGCGGCCAGCTGCACGATCTGCGCCTGTTTGCGCGCCTGGACGGCCGGCAGTCCTAGCGCGGCGCCCCAGCATCACTTGGCGTGCTCCCCACGGTGTGTTCCCCACGGCGCGCCCGTATCGTGGACAATCGGTGCAGCCGTGCGCCACCGCGCCGCCGTAACGCAAACGGAGCAATCCCCAGTGGAACCATTGGTTAGCACGCTGAACTGCATTATCTGGAGCCCGGCCCCGATCTATCTGAGCCTGGGCACCGGCCTGTACTTCTCGCTGCGTACCCGCTTCCATGGCGGCGGTGAGCTATGGCGCGGGCAAGAGCGCGGCGCTGGCCTGGGGCTGGGCGATTTCGCCGTGGGCATGATGGCGTGGCTCAACATCGTGGCCATCCTGATCCTGCAGAAGCCTGCGCTCACGGCGCTGGTCGACTACGAAGCACTGAAGAAGGCCGGCAAAGACCCCGTGTTCGATCCGCAGGCGCTGGGAATCAAGCATGCGGACTTCTGGGAAAAGCGGGACTGAGGTGAACAATCCCTGGAACGGCTGGGAGGGCAGGCCGCCTGCACGCGACGGGTCGCCCGGGCGTGCATCGCAGCCATCGGTGCCGCGCGCAGCGCCGGCTGCGAAGCATGAAGTCCGTCTTTACGGCTACAACGCCGTGCAGGCGGTGTTTGCGCGCCGCCCCGAAGCGATCCGCAAGCTCTACCTGCTGGAATCACGCATCCCGCAGCTGCAGCCGCTGCTGGCCTGGTGCGTAAAGCAGCGGGTGGGCTACCGCGTAGTGGAGGAGGCGGACCTGGGCAAGCTTGCGGGCAGCAGCCACCACGAAGGCGTGGTCGCCGACGTGCTGCGCGCGCCGACGCTTGCGCTGCGGGACTGGCTGGACGGACTGGCGCCGGGCCCAGCGCTGGCGCTGTGGCTGGACGGCGTAGGCAACCCGCACAACTTCGGCGCGATCCTGCGTTCGGCCGCGCACTTTGGCGTCGCTGCGATCCTGCAATCCCAGGACTCCACCCTGGCGGTGTCCGGTGCGGCTGCACGCGTGGCCGAAGGCGGTGCCGAGCAGGTGCCGCTGGTGCGCATGGGCGAGCGCGCGGAAGCGCTTGCGCAGCTGCGTGGCGCAGGTTTCCAGCTGAGCGCGACCCTGGTACGCGGCGGCGAGGATCTGTTCTCCACGCCGCTGCCGCAGCGGCTGGTGTACGTCATCGGCGCCGAAGGCGAAGGCATGGACCCGCAGCTTGTCGCGGCCTGCGAGCTGCGCCTGTCCATTCCCGGCAGCGGCACGGTGGAAAGCCTCAACGTCGCTGCAGCCACCGCCGTATTCCTTGCCGAGTGGCAACGCGACCGCGGTTGACGCCTACTTTGGCGGCGCAGCGATTACGGGTTTGACCGTGCTGCCGAAATCACCGTCCGCCTCGGCCGCCAGGTAGGCGAACACGGCGTCAGCCGCCACATGCCCAGCGATGCCAGTACCGATGCGATTTAGGCTGCCGCCCTTGATCGCGGATTCCGGTATGCGGGTTTCCTGCTCTGCGCCCCATGCACTGGTGGAAAATGCAATTGCAAGCAGCACGCCAACGTAGCGCATCGGTTGATCCGGAAAAAAAGAAGCCGCGAGCTGAGCAGCCCGCGGCTTCCGGTGTATGTGCAACAACCAGGGTGCTTACTTGTTCAGCGAATCGCGTATTTCGCGCAGCAGCAGCACTTCCTCGGCCGGTTCGGCCGGTGCTTCCACGGCCGGCCGGCGCACGCGGTTGTAGACCTTGATGAACAGGAAGATCACGAGGGCGACCAGCATGAAATCAATGGCGGCCTGCAGGAACGCACCGTAGTTGAGCAGCAGCGCCGGCGCGATTTCCTTCCCGGCCCCATCCAGCTGCGCATCGCGGAGGCTCAGCGCAAGCTGGTTGAACTTCACCCCGCCCAGCACCAGTCCCAGCAGCGGCATGATCAGGCCATCGACCAGCGCGCTGATGATCTTGCTGAACGATGCACCGATCACGACACCCACCGCCAGGTCGACCACGTTGCCGCGGGAAATGAATTCCTTGAACTCGCTTACCATGCCCATCGATTTTTTCCTTGAGTTGGCTGCAGCAGCCAGTACCTTCTGGCAGCGCGGCCGACAGGATGCCGTAACGCCTGCACGCCTGCAATTGGGCCTAGGGCTTAGGGAAAATCAATGATTCGAGCGCGAGCCTGGCTGGAATCGACGACACCGCGCAGGCTCATCAGCGGGCGACGATGCGGCCACGCAGTTCCGCCACACCATCAAGCGTGGCGACGAAGCCATCGCCCGCCACCAGCGGCCCGACTCCTGCGGGCGTGCCCATGAACACCAGGTCCCCCGCTTTGAGTGCGAACAGTTTCGACAGCTCATGCAGGATGTCCGGCACGTCCCAGATCAGGTCCGCCAGAGTGCCGTGCTGGCGCTGTTCGCCGTTCACCTGCAGGGTCAGTGTGCGGTGCTCAAGTCCACCCACCTGGGTGGCCGGCACCAGTTCACTCAGCGGGGCGGAATGGTCGAATCCCTTGCCCGTATCCCACGGCAGGCCCTTCGCCTTTGCAGCGGCCTGCAGGTCACGCCGGGTCAGGTCCAGGCCCACCCCATAGGCAAACACCAGGGCCTCTGCCTGCTCGCGCGTGAGTTCCTCCGCAGGCGCATCCAGCCCAATGGCCACCACAAGCTCCACTTCATGGTGCAGGTCCTGGGTTCCGGGTGGATAGGGCACGTCCGCGCCACCGGTAACGATGGCATCGGCCGGCTTGAGGAAGAACACCGGCTGTCCGCGATCCGCTTTCGACGCGGGCGCTAGGACACCCATTTCCCTGGCGTGGTCGGCAAAGTTGCGTCCCACGCAGTAGATGCGGCGGACCGGGAAGTCGCCGCCACCGCGCACAGGCGCGCGTGGCTGCCGGGGGGCCGGAATCAGGTCGGGCATGGGCAATACAACCGAGGGGTGGGAAAAGGGTCGCCAGTGTAATCACAGTCAAGCGCGCTGAGGCGCAGGCCAAACCCAGCCATCAAGGTGAGTGCGGCAACACCGGTTTACGCACCACCTGGAACTCGCCTTCCACGACGTTAAGATCCTGCACCGCTGAACGCCTGCCGCGCTGGCTGAGCAGCTTCCAGGACAGGCCGGCAGCGATCATCGCCGCACCCACGAATACGCTGAGGAAGATCAGCAGCCCCAGCAGAGCAAGCCCCGCGATGCCAAACACGACCCGCAGCAGCGGATTGCGCGGCTTGCGCGGGCTGAACGCCGAACGCATGCGTGAAGTATCGAAACGGAAGCTGTGGACAGACATGGCGGGGGATCGTGGCAGAATGCGGCAGGGCCGGTGGCGACAGTATCGGGTGACGGCTGGATGACAGTGTGAGAAGTTCGTTAAACGGGACTATCTTTGATCAGGTTGGATTCAATCGAGGATGGCGCTTTCGTTGAGCTGGAGGCGGTGCTGGACGGCGACGCCGAATCGGTCATCGTGCATCGCGTCGGCAACGAAGTGCGAGCCTGGTTGAACGTATGCCCGCACGCCGGCCGACGCCTGGACTGGGCGCCTGGCAAGTTCCTGAAAAGCGCCGAGGGCCTGCTGGTGTGCGCGGCTCACGGAGCGTCCTTCGAGTTGGACCGGGGCGATTGCGTGGCAGGCCCGTGCCGCGGCGATTCGTTGCGCGCGGTGCCGGTACGCGTGCGTGACGGCATGCTGGTACTGGGCGATTGATCAGCCGCCGCGCGC
>JAJAZJ010000070.1 GCA_026785795.1 Pseudoxanthomonas sp. | reverse complement strand
GTGCAGACCGCACCTACAGCACTTACGGCCAGAGCGACGAGTACTTTGAATCCCGTTTCGACGGCGTGGAGTACCGCGGCGCGGACGAGACCTTCGACGATTATCGTCCGGCCTACCGCTATGGCACGCAGAGCCGCGCCCGCTACGCCGACCGCGACTGGGACGATCACCTGGAAAGCGAACTGAAGCAAGGCTGGGAGAAGACCAAAGGCAATTCCCGCCTGACCTGGGAGCGCGCCAAGCACGCGATCAAGGACGCGTTCAGCTCTCACGATAGCTACAACAATAGTGGCAACGATAACGTCAAAGCCCGGGCCGCCGATCGCAGCAACCACTGATCCACGGCGATAGCAGGCTGACTCAGGGGCCCCGCACACGCGGGGCCTTCTTCTTCGCTCGCCCCCCAACGCATTGTGCTCATCGGGAGTACCTGCGCAATGGGCACTCAGCCGCCGTTGAGGGAGATGCCGGATACTGGCGTTTCCTTCATGGCAAATCGGGCGTTCGGCATGCGGCACATCCGGCTTCTGTTTGGCGCAGCGCTGTTGGCTTCGGCCGGTTCGGCGCTGGCGCAGGCGCCCGACCCGGTCTTCGACAGCTGCCGGGCCGACCTGCGCGGCATGGCCATGGCCAGTGGCGTCCAGGGCCAGGTGTTTAACACCCACGTCTCCCCGATCGTGCCCGACCTGTCGGTGCTGGAACTGCTGAATGCGCAGCCGGAATTCACCACGCCGATCTGGGATTACCTGGCCGCACTGGTCGACACCCAGCGCGTGCGCGAGGGCCAGGCGATGCTCGAAGCCAATCGCCCGCTGCTCGCCCGCGTGGCGACCCAGTACGGCGTGGATGCGCAAACCGTGGTCGCGGTGTGGGGCGTGGAAAGCGACTACGGCAAGACCTTCGGCAAGCGACCGCTGCTGAATTCGCTGACCACGCTGTCGTGCTTCGGCCGGCGCCAGGCATTCTTTCGCGGCGAACTGTTCGCTACGCTGAAGCTATTGCAATCAGGTGATCTGGAACCGGACGGCCTGACCGGCTCATGGGCCGGTGCCTTCGGCCACACCCAGTTCATGCCCACTACCTACCAGCGCATCGCGGTGGACGCTGATGGCGATGGTCGGCGTGACCTGGTCGGAAGCATTCCGGATGCGCTGGCCTCCACCGCAAACTATCTCAAAAGGGCCGGCTGGCGCACCGGCGAGCCGTGGGGCTACGAAGTAAAGCTGCCGGCGGGCTTCAATGCCGCGCTGGCCGGTCGCAAGAACAAGCGCCCGCTCAACGATTGGATTGCGCGCGGGGTGACCCGCATCGACGGCACGCAGATCAGGCCTGCCGATACGCAGGCCGGGGTGCTGCTGCCGGCGGGCGTCAGCGGGCCGGCCTTTATCGTGTTCCGCAACTTCGACGCCATCTACTCCTACAACGCCGCCGAGAGCTATGCGCTGGCCATCGCCACGCTGTCCGATCGGCTGCGCGGCGGCGGACCGCTGGTGGCGAAGTGGCCGACCGACGATCCCGGACTGGGCCGCGACGAACGCAAGCAGGTGCAGACCCTGCTGCTGGCGCGCGGTCACGCCATCGGCGAGGCCGACGGCATGATCGGCACGCTGACCCGTCGCGCAATCGTGGCCGAACAGCAGCGCTTGGGCATGCAGCCGCAGGACGGACGGGCCGGGATGCGCATCCTGGAGGCGCTGCGGCGGCAGGCACCGGCATCGGCGGCTCCACCGCCTCGCTAAGCGTTCGGCCGCGCGCCCATCACTTGGCGCGGGTGTCGAGGTCGGGCTGCAGCCATCGTTCGCGGCGCAGTACCTCCACCAGCACCGCCGTGAATCGATCGGCGTCGGTGCCGGCCAGGTGCGACCATTCCGGTAGAGTCAGCCCCTGCATGCCTGGATGGTCTTCGAAGTGGATGCCAGGCGCCCCCGTGGCCGCAAGCAGCGGGTCCCAGCTGCGCTCGCGCGGCAGTATTCGCTGCTCGAACGCCAGATACTCAGCGGCGCTGGGCGGGCGCACGAACACCACCGGCACGCCGCGCGCCCGCAGTGTGGCCACCGCCGCGGCGGCGCGCTGGATCTGGCGTTTGACCACGGCCCTGGCGAGTTCGGGAGTGGCCATCGGCGGCGGCGGCGGCGCATCGAAGCGCTGCGCCCAGATGGAGCGGGCCAGCGCGCGGTACTGCGGATCGGTTTCGACCCGCCGCCACATCCGCGTGTTGCGGTCGGCCTCGTGCACCGCCAGCTTGCGCACCTCCATGAAGCTCATCGCGCCACCGCGCGGCGGCCAGGGCTGGCGTGCGAGCACGGTGAACAGCGCGGTGTCTTCATCGCTGTAGTACGCCAGCCATGGCTCCAGCAGCTGCATCGACAGCCACTGTCCGGAGCGCTGGGCCGGGCTCTGGTTCCGGTAGTGCTCCAGCACCTGGCCGCGGTATTCGAATCCGCTGAAGAACAGGTCCGGCGACACACCGACCAGTACCCGGCCATGGAAATCCTGATCGGCCGCCAGGTCTTCCAGCGCGGACATCGGCGAAGTGCCTTCCAGGGCCAGCTGGATCGGGCGCTCGCCGGTCATGCGCTCCCACACCGGCAGCTGCACGTCGAACAGCACACGTGAGGACCCCAGCAGGACCAAGGCATTGCCCTCACCCTGGTCGATGCGCCGTCGCTGCATCGCCCACAGGCCTTCGCTGTTGCGGGAGCCAGGCTCAAATTCCTGGCTGCGCCAGTAC
>JAJAZJ010000069.1 GCA_026785795.1 Pseudoxanthomonas sp. | reverse complement strand
GCCCAAGAGCTCGCGCCCATGGGGCGCTCCTACAAGCGGTGATTACTCCGTGGCGATGGCGGCGATGCCCAGCTGGTCCAGCACGAAAGCGTAGTATTCAGCGGCCTCGCGATACTTGCGGAAGCGCCCGGACTTGCCGCCGTGCCCGGCCTCCATGTTGGTGCGGAACACCAGCGGCAGGCTGCCGGTGTTGTGGTCGCGCAGCTTGGCCACGTACTTGGCCGGCTCCCAGTACTGCACCTGCGAATCCCACAGGCCGGTGCCGACGAAGATCGCCGGATAGGCCTGCGCGCGGATGTTGTCGTAGGGCGAATAGCCCAACATGAAATCGTAGTACTGCTGCTGTTCCGGGTTGCCCCACTCGTCGTATTCGTTGGTGGTCAGCGGGATGCTTGGATCCAGCATGGTGGTCACCACGTCCACGAACGGCACCTGCGACACGATCACGCGGTACTTGTCCGCAGCCATATTGGCCACCGCGCCCATCAGCAGGCCGCCGGCACTGCCGCCCATCGCCGCGACCCGATCGGGCGCCGCATAGCCCTGCCTGACCAGCGCATCGGTCACGTCGATGAAATCATTGAAGGTGTTCTGCTTGTTCAGCAGCTTGCCGCTGTCGTACCAGTCGCGGCCCATCTCCTGGCCGCCGCGGATATGGGCAATGGCATAGACCACGCCGCGGTCGAGCAGGCTGACCACGGTGGAATTGAAGCCCGGATCCATCGACAGGCCGTAGCTGCCGTAGGCGTACTGGAACAGCGCGGCAGTGCCGTCCTTCTTGAAACCCTTCCGGTAGACCAGGGAAACCGGCACCCGGGTGCCGTCGCGCGCTTCGACCCAGACCCGTTCGGTGGTGTACTGGCTGGGGTCATAGCCGATCACCGGCTGCTGCTTGAGCTGCCGGCGCTCGCCGCTGTCCAGGTTCAGCTCATAGGTTGTCGCCGGCGCGGTCAACGAGGTGTAGCGGTAGCGCAGCCACGGCGTGTCGTGTTCGGAATTCACGTCCAGGCCCATGGAGTAGGCAGGCTCATCGGCCTGCACGTATTCCTGCTTGCCGTCGGCCTTGAGCAGGCGCAGGCGCTCCAGACCCTGCGAGCGTTCGCTGATGGCGGTGAAGCCGTCGAACAGCTCGAACGCCTCGATGTACACGTCCTCGCTGTGCGCGACCCAGTCGGCCCACTGTACGCGCGAGGTGGAGTCGGTAGGCGCAGTCACCAGCTTGAAGTTCCTGGCCGGCTTGCCGCCGGGGCCCGGTGCGTTGGTGCGGATCACCCAGCGCCCGTCCAGGTGGTCGGCGCTGTATTCCACGTCGCGCTCGCGCGGCGCCAGCAGGGTGAACGCGGACGGATCAGCCGCTGGTGCGCAGCGCTGCTCCGACGACACCGTGCTTTCCACGCTGATGCAGATGAACCTGTCATCGCGGCTACGGCCAATGCCCATGTAGAAACTGTCGTCCTGTTCCTCGTAGATCACCCTGTCCTGCGACGTCGGCGTGCCCAGCACGTGCGACTTCACCCGCACGGTGAGCAGGGTGTTCGGGTCGTTTTCCACGTAGAACAGGGTCCGGTTGTCGTCGGCCCAGACCAGGTTGGCCGACACCCCGCTGATCTGGTCCGGATAGGTTTCTCCGGTTTCCAGGTTCTTGAAGCGGATGGTGTACTGGCGGCGGCCGTTGCTGTCATCGGCATACGCCAGCAGCCGGTTGTCCTGGCTGACTACGCTGTCACCGACGCTGTAATAGCCCTTGCCTTCGGCCAGGCGATTGACGTCCAGCAGGATTTCCTCCGGCGCGTCCATGCTGCCCTTGCGGCGCGCATGGATGGGGTAGTCCTTGCCGGTTTCAAAGCGCGTGTAGTACCAGTAGCCGCGCTCGCGGTAGGGCACGCTGGCGTCATCCTGCTTGATGCGGCCGACGATCTCCCTGTACAGGGTTTCCTGCAGCGGCTGCGTCGGCGCGAGTAGCGCGTCGGTGTAGGCGTTCTCGGCGTTGAGGTAGTCCAGCACCGCCCGGTCTTCGCGCTGGTCGTCGCGCAGCCAGTAGTAGTCGTCGTTGCGCACGGCGCCAAACGGCGCCTTCACCGCGTGCGGCCGCTGCTGGGCATCAGGCGGGGTGGCGCCGAGCGCAAGGGCGGAAATGAAGGGCGTGGTCATGAGCAGTAAGGCCGCCAGCAGGAAGGGGAAGGGAGTGGGCATCATGGACGCATCCGCTTGCGCGGCGTGCAGCGACCGGAAAGCTGCATGGGGCCGTGGCAGCTACCTGCCAAGCTGCTGCCACAGGAAAGTGTAGGCCAGCGCATTCATGTGCGCCTGCTGCGCGTTGTTGGCCGCGCCACCGTGGCCGCCTTCGATATTCTCGTAGTAGCGCACATCCTTCCCCGCTTCGGCCATCTTCGCCATCATCTTGCGCGCATGGCCCGGATGCACGCGGTCGTCGCGGGTGGAGGTCATGAACAGCGTCGGCGGATAGGTCTTGGCCGGGTCGAACAGGTGATAGGGCGAAAAGGTGCGGATGAACTCCCAGTCGGCCGTGTCCGGATCGCCGTACTCGGCCATCCACGAGGCGCCGGCCAGCAGATGGCTGTAACGCTTCATGTCCAGCAGCGGCACCTGCACCACCACCGCACCGAACAGCTCCGGATACTGCACCAGCATGTTGCCGGTGAGCAGTCCGCCGTTGCTGCCGCCCTGGATGCCCAGGTGCTTGGGCGAGGTGATGCCGCGCGCAATCAGGTCCTGGGCCACGGCGGCGAAATCCTCGTAGGCCTTGTGCCGGTTCTGCTTCAGCGCGGCCTGGTGCCAGCGCGGGCCATATTCGCCACCGCCGCGGATATTGGCCACCGCGTACACGCCGCCCTTTTCCAGCCAGCCCATGCCCACGCCGCCCGAGTAGCCCGGGGTCAGCGACACCTCGAAACCACCGTAGCCGTACAGCAGGGTCGGGTGGCTGCCGTCGAACTTGATGTCCTTGGCCCGCACGATGAAATAGGGAACCTGGGTGCCGTCCCTGGAGGTGGCGAAGTGCTGCTCCACCGCGTGTTTGGAGGGGTCGAAGAACGCCGGCATGGTCTTCAGCGCTTCCAGCGATTCAGGCGCACCGCCGGCTTCTGCCATCAGCAGCGTGGTTGGGGTGAGATAGTCGGTGACGGTCAGCCACACGGCATCGCTTTCGTCGGCTTCCACGGCGCCGACGCTGGTGGTGCCGAATTCAAGCGAACCCACCGGCATGGGCTTGCTGGTCCATCCGTTCTTGCCGTGGGTCAGCACGCTGAGTTTGTTCTTCACGTCGTCCATCACGTTGAGGATGAGGTGGTTCCGGGTCCACGTTGCAGCGGCCAGCGAGGTGGAATCCGTTGGCTCGAACAGCACGTCGAAATCGCGCTTGCCGGCCATGAAATCATCGAACTTCGTGACCAGGAACGACCCGGCGCTGTAGGTCTTGCCGCCGACTTGCCACGGCTCGCGCAGCTCCAGGGTCAGCCATTCGCGGGCCACGCCCTTGCTGACCGAGTTGGGCACATCGATCCTGGTCAGGCCGCCGTCTTTGCCGCGCAGATAAAGCTCGCCGTTGTAGAAAGCCAGGGTGCGACTGACGAAGTCGCGCTCGAACCCCGGCGTATCGTCATGGTAGGCGGCGATATACAGGTCCTGCGGCTGTCCTGCGTACACCGTGGTGGCCGCGGACAGCGGCGTGCCGCGCTTCCACTGCTTGACCATGCGCGGGTAACCGGACGAGGTCATGCTGCCCGGGCCGAAGTCGGTGTAGGCGTACACGGTATCCCGATCAATCCACGACAGCGCGCCCTTGGCCTCGGGGCGGAAGAAGCCGTCCTGTACCCACTGCCGGGTGGTGATGTCGAATTCGCGGGTCACGTTGGCGTCCGCGCCGCCGCGCGACAGCGCGACCAGGCAGCGTGAGTAGTCCGGGCGCAGGCAGTTGGCGCCCTGCCAGACCCAGTTCTCGCCCTCGGCCCGGTTCAGCGCATCCAGGTCCAGGATGGTTTCCCACTGCGGCTGCGGCTTGCGGTATTCATCCAGCGTGGTCCGGCGCCAGATACCACGCTCCTGGTGCTTGTCCTTCCAGAAGTTGTAGTAGTAGTCGCCAATCTTCTCCACGCCGGGGATCCGGGCGTCGGAGTCCAGCATCGCGCGGATCCGGCCTTCCAACTGCTTGAACTCGGGCGTGGCGGCGATTTCAGCTTCGGCCTTCGCGTTCTGCGCCTCTACCCACTGCAGCTGCGATTTGCCCTCGACCTCTTCCAGCCAGGCGTAGGGGTCATCGGACAAGGGGGCGGGCTCGCGTGCAAACGAGCTGGCTGCGGTGACGGCAAGGCCTGCTGCCACGACCAAAGCGCGGCAGGAAAATCAAGTAAACGACATAGGTTTTAGGCAACGAGTGCATGGCCTTTCAAGCTAGCACAGCCCTCCATCTGCGCCACCGTGCCGAAGGTCAGGCGGCGCGTGGCAGCCGCAGCGCTGTGGGCAGGACGCGGCGCCGGGCCTGCGGGCCGATACGGCGG
>JAJAZJ010000068.1 GCA_026785795.1 Pseudoxanthomonas sp. | reverse complement strand
AGGCCACCCTGCCAGCCCGTCGTCCACTCTACGCGTGGCCGCCTCGCAAGCAGGACGTCCATTTCCTGAAGCTACGCCCCTGTACCGTCCGCAAACGTCGCGCATCCTGCGCGCCGCCCTTCGGGTAGTTGCGCGTCCTGGTTGCCGGGCTTCAACCGGGACCGGAAGCAGCATCAAAAGCAAGAGCTTTGTGCGCATTGCGCACTGAAAACCGGGCGCCCTTTTGGGATAGCGAGTCACGAGTTCCCGGAATTGGATCACTGCGTCGTTTCCGCGGTGGCCGGCACGTCGTGCTTCTTGTGCGCCAGCCCCATCTTGTCTGCGACTTCCTTGGGCATGTAGGTCTCGTCATGCTTGGCCAGCACGTCTTCTGCCACGAACACGCCGTTGCGCATGCTGCCGGTGGCCACGACCGCCTGGCCTTCGCGGAACAGATCCGGCAGGATCTTGTCGTACATCACCGGGAGCAGCGCATCGCCGTCGGTCACGCTGAAACGGGTTTCCATCGAGCCGGGTGCCCGCTGGAACGAGCCTTCTTCCACCATCCCGCCCAGCCGGAAGCGGGCACGGTCACCGGCTTCGCCGCGCAGCACTTCCACTGGCGTGTACAGGTACGCCACATTGCGCTGCAGGGCCATGGCCACCAGCGCGGTGGACATGCCGGCGGCGGCCAGCAGCAGCACGACCAGCAGCAGGCGCCGGCGACGGACAGGTTTCATCGGCTCAACTCCGCGGGCGCGGCCCGGTTTGAATCACGTTGGCTGCGCAGGCGCACGCGGCGCAGTTCGCTGCGGATCTGCAGTTGGGGGATCACGAAATCCCACAGCAGGACGAGTACGAAGACCGCGTACGCAGCAATGACGTAGGGCAGGTAGGTCATGGCCGCACCTGGGCCAGTTTGACCACCCAGTCCTTGCCGGATTCGCGGCGCAGGTTGTCGGCGCGGGCGCGTGCCAGCAGCGAGCCCAGGAACCAGAGCTTGGTTGCCACCACCATCACCACCAGCGGCGCCAGCATGCTGGAGTCCATGCTGGATTCACCGAAAATGCGGATGGTCTGGCCCTGGTGCAGCGAGTTCCACCACACCACCGAGTAGCGGATCACCGGCAGCAGGGCCACTCCGACGATCGCCAGCAGGCCGGCGGCGCGTGCTGCGCTGCGGCGGTCTTCAATGGCGCCGTACAGGCCAATTACGCCCAGGTAGAGAAACAGCAGGATCAGCTCGGTGGTGAGGCGTGGATCCCAGTCCCACCAGGTCCCCCACATTGGCTTGCCCCAGATCGAGCCGGTGGCCAGGGTGATGACGGTGAACGCGGCGCCGATGGGTGCGCAGGCCATGGCCAGGATTTCGCACAGCTTGATCCGCCAGACCAGGGCGATGGCGGCATAGAAAGCCATCAGCGCGAATACCAGCAGGCTCATCCACGCGCTGGGGACGTGGATGTAGAGAATGCGGAAGCTGTCGCCCTGCTGGTAGTCGGCCGGTACCTGGAACGCAAGCCAGCCACCGACCGCCAGCAACAGCAGTCCGAGCAGGTGGCACCACGGTGCCCAGCGCGCGGCGAAGCGGTCGAAGATGGGCGGCGAGCCGAGTTGGTGGAACCAGCGAACGACAGGATTCATGCGAGCAGGTGGTGCTTCAGTTAAGTGCGATGCGGATCGCTGCGGCCGCGGCCAACGGGGCCAGGACCAGTGCCAGCACCAGTCCGGCAGCCAGCAGCAGCAGCGCGCCAACCGGGTCCAGGCCTTGTGCGCTGCGGGCTACGGCGCCGGTGCCGAATATCAGCACCGGAACGAACAGCGGCAGCGCCAGCATGGCCACAAGAATACCAGAGCGCCTCATGCCGACGGTCAACGCCGCAACCACGGCACCGAGCAGGCTCAGCAGCGGCGTGCCCAGCGCCAGTGAAGCCAGCAGCACCGGCAGCTGCGCGTGCGGCAGATGCAGCAGTTCGCCCAGCAGCGGGACGGCCACGATCAGGGGCAGGCCGGTGGCCAGCCAGTGGCTGAACACGCGCACTGCGACCAACCAGGCCAGCGGCACCGGGGCCAGGATCCACTGTTCCAGCGAGCCGTCCTCCGCATCGCCGCGAAACAGGGTGTCCAGCGACAGCAGGCCGGCCAGCAGTACCGCCACCCACAGCACTGCGGGCGCCACGCTGGCCAAGGCCCGTGGTTCGCCGCCCAGCGCCAACGCGAACAGCAGCACCACCAGCAGGGCAAACAGCGCGGGCTGCAGGGCGTCGCCACGCCTGCGCCACAGCAGGCGCAGGTCGCGGGTGAGCAGGGCATTGGCCGCCTGCAGCAGGGTGGGGGTGCTCACGCGCGCCGCTCCAGCAGCAGCATGCGCGTCTGCACCGGCGGCGCGGCGTAGGCGCCGTGGGTGGTCACCAGCGCGGCGCCGCCATCGCGCAGGTGGGCCGAAATCATCCGGTTGACCAGGTTGATGCCTTCCAGGTCCAGATTGGCGTAGGGCTCGTCCAGCAGCCATAGCGGCGCCGGCGCCAGCCACAGCCGGGCCAGTGACAGACGCTTCTTCTGTCCGGCGGAAAGGTGCCGGGCCAGGGTGTCCTCGTAGCCGGGAAGGCCCACGGCGGCCAGCGCATTGCCGGGCAGCTGGCGTGCACGACGCCCGTGCAGTCCACACAGGAAGTGCAGGTTCTCAAGCGCCCCCAGGTCCGCCTTCAGTGCCGGCAGGTGTCCCAGGTAGGCGATGGCGCGTGCCCGCAGGTCCGGCCGCGCGCGCTTGCCGTCGATCTGGATTTCACCGCTGTCGGCGTGCAGCAGTCCAGCCAGCACCCGCAGCAGGCTGGTCTTGCCGGCGCCGTTGTCGCCCTGCACCAGCAGCGCCTCGCCCGCGCCCACGGCAAAGTCCAGCGGGCCGAAGACCGGTGCGTCATTGCGGGTGAAGGTCAGGGCCCGGGCAGCCAGCAGCGGCGGGCTTGGGTCGGTTTCGGCGCTCATCTGCGCCCATTGTATCGGCGCAGCGCCGGCTTCAGAGCGCGGTTCAGGGCCAGTCGGTGTACTCCACATCGACCACGCCGGTCGGGCGCGGCCACAGCATGCGCAGGCGCACCGGGTGACCGCGTTGCCAGTGCAGCGTCCCGGCTTGGCCGAATTCACGCGCCGTGGCGTCGGCTGCGTCCACCGGCACGTCCAGCACCACCCAGCCGTGCTCCACCGCGCCGCCCTGTGCATCGCTGCCCAGCGCAGAGT
>JAJAZJ010000067.1 GCA_026785795.1 Pseudoxanthomonas sp. | reverse complement strand
TGCGCTCAGCCTGGGCCTGGGCTATCACCAGCGTTTCGGCGCCTACAGTCGCGACAGCCTGCTGTCGCTGCGGGCCGCACTGCGTTTCTGAGCGGCGGCCTCAGCCGCGGCCTTCGAACAGCTCGCGACCGATCAGCATGCGCCGGATCTCGTTGGTGCCGGCCCCGATCGCGTACAGCTTGGCGTCGCGCAGCAGGCGCCCGGTGGGATATTCGTTGATGTAGCCGTTGCCACCCAGCGCCTGGATGGCTTCCAGCGCCACCTGAACGCAGGCTTCGGAAGCGTGCAGCAGGCAGCCCGCGGCGGCGGCGCGTGACTGGTGCCCGGCGTCGTAGTCGCGGCCTACCTGGTAGGCAAAGGCGCGGCTGGACTGCAGTGCGGTATACATATCGGCCATCTTGCCCTGCATCAGCCCGAAGGTGCCGATGGCAGCGTCGAACTGCTTGCGCTCGCGCACGTAGGGCAGGGTGGCATCCAGCGCGGCCTGCATCAGCCCCAGCGGACCGCCGCTGATCACCAGGCGCTCGGTGTTCAGCCCGGCCATCAGCACCTTGACCCCGTTGTTCACTTCTCCCAGCACGTTCTGTGCAGGAATTTCGCAGTCTTCGAACACCAGCTCGCAGGTGTTGCTGCCGCGCATGCCCAGCTTGTCCAGTTTCTGCGCAGTGCGGAAACCGGGCATGCCTTTCTCAACAATGAAAGCGGTCATGCACTTGGAGCCACACTCCTTGCCGGCGGTGCGCATGTACACCACCAGTACGTCAGCTTCCGGACCGTTGGTGATCCACATCTTGCTGCCGTTGGCGACCCAGTGCTCGCCGCGGCGTTGCGCGCGGCAACTCATTGAACCCACCACGTCGGAACCGGCACCCGGTTCGCTCATGGCCAGCGCACCCTTCCATTCGCCGCTGCACAGCCTGGGCAGGTAGTGCTGGCGCTGGGCCTCGGTGCCGTTGACGTAAACGTTGGATACGCACAGATTGGAGTGGGCCACGTAGCTGAGGCCGACCGAACCGGAGGCGCGCGATATTTCCTCCATCGCAACCAGATGGGCCAGATAGCCCATGTCACTGCCGCCGTATTCGCCGGGCACGGTGAGGCCCAGCAGGCCCAGCCCACCCAGCTTGGGCCACAGGTCCGGCGGGAATGCGTTCTCGCGGTCGATAGCTTCCGCGCGCGGGGCAATCTCGCTGTCGGCGAAACGTCGCACCGCCTCGCGCAAAGCGTCGATTTCCTCACCCAGCGGGAACGCAGTAATTGAATTCGATGACATGGCGTTTTTCTTGTTGCCTCTTGTCTGTTGCGCTAGTGCTCGCCGCGCAGGTGGCCCATGAAGCGCGGCGCGGTGCGGCCCAGCGGCAGCTTGAGTTTGCCGATGGCGCTGATCCGTGCCTCGGCGATGCGGTCGGCGGCGTACTGCGGGGTGATACCCTCGCGCTCCGAAAGCTCGAAGACGTTGCCGACGTTGTGGTAGATGTTGCGCATCAGGCGCATGGCGCGTTCGCGGTTGTAGCCGTCGATCTCCAGCGACACGTTCATTACCCCGCCGGCATTTACCGCGTAGTCGGGCGCATACAGGATGCCGCGCTTGGCTGCCTCCACGCCGGTCACATGCGACATCTGGTTGTTGGCCGTGCCGCAGATGACCTTGGCCTTCAGCCGCGGCAGGGTCTGCTCGTTGATGGCGTACTCGAATGCGCACGGCGAAAACACGTCCACCGGCAGGTCGTAGATATCGTCCGGCTTCACTGCTTCGGCGCCGTACTCTTCCACCGCCCGCTCCACCAGCGCCGGGTTCAGGTCGGCCACGAAAAGCTTGGCACCGCGCTCCTTGAGCAGCTTCACCAGTTCCATGCCGATATGGCCCAGGCCCTGCACGGCGTAGCTGTACTTGCCGATTTCCTCATTGCCGAACTTCTTGTTGAGGGTGGCCATCAGGCCCTGCAGCGCGCCGTAGGCGGTGAACGGGGCCGGATCCCCGGAGCCACCGTGCACCTGGTGCACGCCCACCACGTACTCGGTCTCGCGGTACACGTTTTCCATGTCGTCGACGTCGGTACCCATGTCCTCGGCGGTGATGTAGCGCCCGCCCAGCGAATCCACGTAACGGCCAAAGCCGCGGAATATCGGTTCGGTCTTGTCGGTCGCCGGGTCGCCGATCAGCACCGCCTTGCCGCCGCCCACGTTGAGGCCGGCCAGCGCGTTCTTGTAGGTCATGGTGCGACTGAGGCGCAGCGCATCGGTCAGCGCGGCCTGGCTGTCGGCATAGGGGCGCATGCGCACGCCGCCCAGCGCCGGACCCAGCACGGTGCTGTGGATGGCGATGATGGCCTTCAGCCCGGCGTCCTGGTTGTTGCAGAACACCACCTGTTCGTGGCCGGAAATGTCTAGGGTTTCGAAAATCATGGGAAAGGCTCCGAATGCGCTGCCAGCTGGCTGCCGCAAGATGTCAGGAACTTGCTGTAAGAGATTCAATGAAAACAAAAAAAGCGACGTTGCCGGAAAGCTGGCAGTGGCGTCGCGTGCCCCTAGTCTAATCCAATCGTGCGGGCCGGGCGGCCGATTCCCGGGTCAAGCCGAGTCGACGCGCTGCCGTTCAGGACGTGCGGTACGGGCGCTGCCTGATCCACAGGGTGGCCAGCCACTTTTCGCCGGCCAGCACCGGCAGGCCTGCATGCAGGCTGCGCGGGTCGGCCGCGCCGCCGGGCTCCAGGTTGTCGAATACCACCGCCGACCCCGGCAGCGGC
>JAJAZJ010000066.1 GCA_026785795.1 Pseudoxanthomonas sp. | reverse complement strand
GAACCCGATTCCGCCGGCTACGCGCAGGACAACGTGCCCGGCCCGTGGCGCAGTTCCGACCACGACCCCATTCTGCTCGGTTTTGACCTCTAGCCACCCCGGCAGGAGCGCCCCATGGGCGCGAGCTCTGTTGCTTTGTGTTTGTAAAACCCCGCTCAAGGTGGGAGCCCGGTTCAGCAGCGCTATCATTCCCGCATGACCCTTCCCGCCTTTCCTTCCACTTCATCCAGCCTCAGCTTGCCTGGCCCGGTCGGCGCGCTGGAGCTGTCGATCGACCTGCCTGAAGGCGATATTCCGCTGCTGCCGCTGGTGGTGGTGCTGTGCCACCCGCTGTCCACCGAGGGCGGCAGCTTGCACAACAAGGTGGTGACCATGGCCGCGCGCAGCCTGCGCGAGCTGGGCGCGACCACGCTGCGCTTCAATTTACGCGGCGTTGGCAGCTCCCAGGGTTCGTTAGACCAGGGTGAAGGCGAGCGCGACGACCTGCTGGCGGTGGTGGACTGGGTCGAGCAGCAGCGGCCGGACGCAGCCCTGTGGCTGGCCGGCTTCAGCTTCGGTGCCTACGTGACCCTGCGCGCCGCGCATGACGTGCAGCCCGATGCGCTGATATCGATCGCCCCGCCGGTGGGGCGCTGGGATTTCCAGCACATGGTCCTGCCCACCTGCCCCTGGCTGCTGGTGCAGGGCGACGAGGATGAAGTGGTGGATCCGCAGGCGGTGTATGCCTGGGTCGACACCCTCAAGCACAAGCCGGACCTCGTGCGCATGTACGGCACCAGCCATTTCTTCCACCGCAAACTGATCGACCTGCGCGGCGCGCTGCAGCACGGGGTGAAGCACTGGCTGCCCACGGCGTGAGTGCAGGCGTGGATCAAGCGCACGGCGCCGCCCTGCCATCGCAGGCATACGCGCGCGGCGTGCAGCGCGGCGACTGGCAGGACGACCCCGCGCAGCGCGCGGCCCTGCGCGAACTCGACCGCATCCATGCCGCGCTGCTGGACCGCGCCGATACCGGCTGGCGCGACCGGCTCTCGTTCTGGAAGCAGGACCAGCCGGTGCCCGGGCTGTACCTGTGGGGTGGGGTGGGCCGCGGCAAGACCTTCCTGGTGGACCTGTTCTACGACGGGCTGCCGATCCAGCAGAAATACCGCACCCACTTCCACCGCTTCATGCGCGGAGTGCACGCGCGCCTGCGCGCGCATGCGGGGCAGAGCGATCCGTTGGCGAAGATCGTGCGCGAGGCGCGCGGACAGCTGCAGGTGCTGGTGCTGGACGAGTTTTTCGTCACCGACATCGGCGATGCCATGCTGCTGGGGCGCCTGCTGGAGCGGATGTTCGCCGAGGGCGTGACCCTGGTGACCACCTCCAATACCGCGCCGGCCAACCTGTACCGCGATGGCCTGCAGCGCGAGGGTTTCCTGCCGGCCATCGACCTGCTGCAGCAGCACTGCGTGACCGTGCACGCCGAAGGGGCAGAAGACTACCGCCTGCGCACGCTGACCCGTTCGCCGGTCTACCGCTCACCGCTGGACGCGCAGTCCGCGGCGTGGCTTGGCGAGCGCTGGCAGGCGCTGGGCGGCACGACCGAAAAGCCGGGCAACATCGAGATCGAGGGACGCAAGATACCGGTGCGCGGGCGCGGCAAGGGCAGCGTCTGGTTCGACTTCTCCGCCCTATGCGAAGGCCCGCGCAGCACCAATGACTACATCGAGATTGCGCACGAGTTCACGACCGTGCTGTTGGGTGACGTTCCCACCTTCGATACACGCAATGAGGACGCGGCACGCCGTTTCCTCAACCTGGTCGACGAGCTTTACGATCGCCACGTCAACCTGGTTTGCACCGCCGCCGCCGTGCCCACCGCGCTGTACGCCGGCACGCGCCTGCAGGGCGCGTTCGAGCGCACCGCCTCACGCCTGATCGAGATGCAGGGCGCGGACTACCTGGCCCGGCCTCATCGCGGCTGAGCAGGCTTGTGCAACGTGGGTAGCCTCGACCCCAGCAGCCCGCGGATGAACTTCGCGACCGCTTCGGTGTAGGCCGAGGCCTGGCCAAGCTCGCGGTTGATCTGCGCGTGCGACATCGCCACCGGCAGCACTTCCACGCGCACGCCCAGCCCAGCCGCGGCCTTCTGGAACTTGCGGCCTTCGTCGCAGGGCGAAGTGGGGAAGCGGCGTTCGCTCGCGCAGACCATCAGCATCGGCAAAGCTGTGCGACGCAGCTGGTGCTGCGGCGAGGTGGCGACCCAGTAGTCCCGGTCATCGCCGAACGCGTTGTGATACAGCTGCGGCACGCGCCGCATGCCCATCAACGCCGGCACGTCCAGGGCCCCGCTGTCCAGTGACACCACACCCAGCGGTCGCCTGGCGCCGGCCGCAGTCAGTTGCGCCGCTGAAGCTCCCAGCAGTGCCACCAGGTGCCCGCCCGCGGAGTGGCCCATCAGTACGAAACGGTCGGGGTCGGCGCCCCAGCCAGCGGCCAGCGACTGCGCCTTGGCCACCGCGCGCGCCACGTCCTGCGCCTGCTGTGCCGGCGTCGTATCCGGCAGCATCCGGTAGTTGGACGAGACCAGCGCCGTCCCCTTGGGCAGCCAGTACCCGGCCTTGTCGTCGACCAGGCCCGGGTTGTCCTTGTTGCCGTTGGCCCAGCCGCCACCATGCACCAGAAAAATCACCGGCGCGCTGTTCGTCACCGCCGGCAGGTATACGTCGAAACGCTGGCGTGGATCCGCGCCATAGCTGACATCGCGCATTACGCGCGCGCCCGCAGGCACCAGCGGCGGCTTGCCGGGCAACACCGACGCGGCGCGGCTTGCGGCCACCCGCTCGCGAAAGGTTTGTGCATGGGCGTCGCCGGCCAGCAGACTGGCAAGCAGCAGCGCTGCGGGAAGAAAGCAGGTGATCGCCATCGTGGTGCTCCTTTGCGCGCGACTGCGGCGGAGTGGTGCGCTGTGCAGGGGAGAACGCACGCCAATGTAAGCCGTTGACCGCGCCGTGTCAGCGCCTGCAGTGGAAACGCGCGGGCCTAGGCCGTGCGCTGGCTGCGCGCACGCAGCACGACGTACACCAGCACCAGTGCAGCCAGCGCGATGCCGATGGCCCACCACTCCTTCCCAGTCAGGGTGGTCACGATCAGCAGCATCGCTCCTGCACCCAGCAGCGGCACCAGCGGGCCGCCCCACAGCACGAATGGCTGCCCGCGCTCGCGCAGGTCCATGCTTTGCGCGCGCCAGGCGGCCAGGCTGACCAGCACGTAGACCAGGCAAACGGCACCACCAGAGATCAGGGCCAGGCCGTCGAAGCTGCCGCCAATGGCCAGGATCCAGGCCAGCGCAGCATGCACGGCCAGCGCAAGCAGGGGCACGCGATGATCGCTGCTGACCCGGGCGAAGGCCTGCGGCAGGTAGCCATCGCGACCCAGCGCGAACAGCAGCCGCGATGACCCCAGCAGGTTGCCCAGCAGGAAACCGGCCATGGAAATGCAGGCGGTCACCAGCAGTACGGTGCGGCCGGGTGCCCATAGCGCGCCTGCTGTGTCGGCCAGCGGTACGCCGCTGTTGCCCAGCTGCTCGCCCAGCACGCCCTGGCCCACGATCTGCAGGCCCATGTACAGCAGCACCACCAGCAGGATCGCCACCAGGGTGGCGCGCGGTACGCTGCGCGAGGGATCGCGCAGTTCACCCGAGGGCACCAGCGCGGTTTCCATGCCCGAATAGGCAAACATCACCAGCACCATGCCGGTACCCAGCGCCGCCCACGAAGGCAGTGCACTTATCCGGAAGCTCAACTCGCCCCAGTCCACGAACCACAGTCCCGCCAGGACCAGCAGGAACAGCGGGGTCAGTTTCACCGCTGCCAGCACGCTGATGGCGCGTGCGCCCAGGCGCACGCCGAATGCGTTCAGTGCATAGATGGACAGGTACAGCGCGGTCAGCAGGCCCGCACGCGGCACGGGCTGGGCGAACCACGGAACCAGGCTGGCCATCTGCACCGAGAATGCGGCGGCCACGCCGGCGCTGGACGCCACGTTGCTGATCCACATCAGCGCACCGGCGATGAAGCCGGCGAACGGCCCGAACGTCGCGCCCAGGTAGGTATAGGGCCCGCCCGTGGCCGCCGCGCGGCTGCCCACCGCGGCAAAGCACAGTGCGACCGGGATGATGGCCAAGGCGCCGGCCACCAGCGCCAGCGGTGCGGCCGCGCCGAGCTGCGCGGACAGCGAAGCGGGCATCTTGAAGATGCCGCCACCGACGATGACGTTGATCACCGCGGCGGTCAGCGCCAGCGAGCCCACCGCGCGGATCAGCGCGGCATCGCCCTGCAGAGCGCCGGGGTTGTCGGGGGAATCGGCGCGCATGGACATCGTCGGTCAGGGGCAGGCAGCGTCGCATGCTCGCGCGATGAATGCGAGCCATCCAGCTCCCACTGCAGGAGCTGCGCAAGCTGCGACCACAAATCATCCTCTTGCCGGAAATAGTCCGTGCGGCATTTTGTTGGGGTCGCAGCTTGCGCAGCTTCTACACGCGGCGGGGGCTTGCTTCAGGGGCCATTAGCGGCATGCTTCATT
>JAJAZJ010000065.1 GCA_026785795.1 Pseudoxanthomonas sp. | reverse complement strand
GCGTGGGTAGGCCCATGGCCCGATCCAGGATGGTGGGCAGCAGTCCGGAAGGCAGGGCGCTGTCGCTGTTCCACATGATCGCTATGCCCAGGTCACGCTCCGGCACCAGCGCCATCAGTCCGCGATAGCCCTGCACCGCGCCGGCATGGAACACCACCTGGCGCCCGGCGTAATCGAACACCCGCCAGCCCAGCGCATAGCTGCCGAGTGGATGCGTTCGCGCCGCCAGCCACTGCTGGTTTGGCCAGGGGTATGGATGATGGGTGCGTGCAGCGTCGCCAGCAGCGGTGCCGGCAATACGTCGGGCCGATGGCCGGTTTGCGCCAGCAGCCATTGCGCCATGTCGCTGGCGCTGGCGTTGACCCCGGCGGCGGGCGGCAGGCGATAGTAGGTGGGCTTGGGCATCACCGACACCCAGCCGTTGCGACTGCGCACGTGCGGGCGGGCCCATCGTGCGCTGTTCTCAATCCCGGCCAGGCCCAGGCTTGCATCGTTCATGCCCAGCGGCTTGAAGATGCGGCGGTCCACGGCTTGGTCGTAGAAGCTGCCCGTGGCGGCGAACACCACGTCGCCAATCACGCTGAAGGCCACGTTCTGGTAGGCGAAACACTGCCCCGGTGTGCAACTCAGCGGAGCGTAGGCCAGCTTCCGGGATACGCCGTAGTAGTCGGCGTTGGCTTCGATGTCCCTGTCGAACGCGTTGTAGGCCTGCAGGCCCACGCGATGGCTGAGCAGGTCGGCCACGGTCACGCGATCGGTCGCAGCCGGGTTGCTGAGCTTGAAGCCGGGCACGAAGTCCTGCACCCGGCTGTCCCAGCGCAATGCGCCATCGTTGACCAGCAGGCCGGCCATGGTGCCGGCGAAGGCCTTGGACAGGGAGGCAAGGCGGAACACGGTGTGTCCGTCCACGGACTGCGGCGCGGTGACGTCGGTAACGCCAAAGCCACGCGCGCTGAGGATGCGCCCGTTCTGGACGATGGCCATGGAGATGCCGGGCACGCGCTGGCCGACGGTGAGGCCGGCGGCCAGCTTCTCGAATTCGGCCACGTCGAATCCCGGCGCCAGCGGCAGCACGCGCTGGTCAGCCTGGTTGCTTCGGTAGGCCAGGGGCTGGGTGGGAGAGGCGTAACTGGCGGCCGGCGGGGTCGTCGGTGCCTGCTCCCAGCGCAGCGCGGTTTGTGCGGTGGATGAAAGCGTCAGCGGCAGCAGCATGCCCAGCCCCATGCCCAGCAGCACGATCCGCGGGCATCGGGAGCGGCGCCGTTCTGGCCTGTCTTTCATCGGGGGGCATGCCTGCGTAAGCTGTGTACGTTCCGGATCATAGCGCCGGTTGTTGAAATTGCACAAACTGGGAGAAATTAAATGGCCATCTTGTTCATATTGCTGGCAATTGTAGCGATTGCGCTGGTCTGGGGCGTTGGCATTTACAACGCGCTGGTCGCTGCCCGCAACGCATTCAAGAACGCGTTCGCGCAGATCGACGTGCAGCTGCAGCGGCGCTTCGACCTGATCCCCAACCTGGTGGAGACCGCCAAAGGCTACCTGAGCCACGAGCGCGAGACGCTGGATGCGGTGGTATCTGCCCGTTCCGCCGCGCAATCGGGGCTGGCGGCGGCCAAGGCAGATCCGGGTGACCCGGCCGCGATGGCCCAACTGGCCGCCGCCCAGGAGCAGCTGAACGCGGGCCTGGGCCGTCTGCTGGCCATCGTCGAGGCCTACCCGGACCTGAAGGCGAACCAGAACATGATGCAGCTGACCGAGGAGCTGACCGCGACCGAGAACAAGGTCGCCTTCGCGCGCCAGGCCTACAACGACAGCGTGATGGCCTACAACAACCGGCGCGAGGTGTTCCCGTCCAGCGTGGTTGCCGGAGCGTTTAATTTTGCCCACGCTGCGCTGCTGGATATCCCCGCCGACAAGGCTGAAGTGCGTGAAGCACCGAAGGTGCAGTTTTGAGGGCGGGGAATAGGGAGCCGGGAAACGGGAATGGGAAAACCTGTTGGCCGTTGTTCGGCTGGACATGGATGTGACCTGCTGCGCGTGAGATTGGCGAAATGTGGCTTCGGTTCAGGTCTGTTCCCTATTCCCCACTCCCTATTCCCCATTCCCTAGCCCCCACCTCGCCATGAACTTCTTCGAACACCAGGCCGCCGCCAAGCGCAATTCCACCCGCATGGTGGTGCTGTTTGCGCTTGCCGTGATCGGCATCGTGATCGTGGTGGACGTGGCGGTCATGCTGTTGCTGGGCGCGCAGGTGGGAAGTGGTGGCGCGCTGGGCCTGCTGCTGTTCACCACCGTGGGCACGCTGGCGGTGATCGGGCTGGGTTCGCTGTATCGCATCGCCTCGCTGCGCGGCGGCGGCGAATCGGTGGCGCTGCAGATGGGCGCGACCGAAGTGCCCGAGAACACCACCGACCTGCAGCTGCGCCGCCTGCGCAACGTGGTCGAGGAGATCGCCATTGCCTCGGGGGTGCCGGTGCCGAAGCTTTACGTGATGGAGCACGAGGCCGGCATCAACGCGTTCGCGGCGGGCTACTCGCCTTCCGACGCCGCGGTGGCGGTCACCCGCGGTTCGCTGGACAGGTTGAACCGGGACGAGCTGCAGGGGGTCATCGCCCACGAGTTCAGCCACATCCTCAATGGCGACATGCGCCTGAATATCCGCCTGATGGGCATCCTGTTCGGGATCATGATGCTGAGCATCATCGGCCAGCGCGTGCTGCTCTACGGCCGCTTCGGTCGCAGCAAGGAGACCGCGCCGATCCTGGTCATTGCCCTGGTCACCATGCTGGTGGGGTTCGTCGGCCTGTTCTTCGGGCGCATGATCAAGGCCGGGG
>JAJAZJ010000064.1 GCA_026785795.1 Pseudoxanthomonas sp. | reverse complement strand
TGTCGTTGAAATCAGCGCTGCCGCTGACCCGATCAAAGGCCAGGTTCCAGCGCTTGTCCGCAAGCCTTGCGTTGCGCAGGCTGACGGTGCCCTGCATCCTGCGCTTGCCTGCATCCTGTTTGCGCATGGGCAGGAACAGCTGATAGGTGGCTTGTGCCGGACCGCTGGCACTCAGGTTCTGCAGGGTCTCGCCGTGGGTCTTCTGCAGCGGGCTCTGCCGCAGCAGCTCCAGCAACCTGGCGGCGTCCGTCCCGCCGCTGGCTTCAACGTCCAACTCTGCCTTGGCAAAGTCCGGGATGTTGGCCTTGAGCTGGTCGACATTCACGCCCGCGAGTTCCCCGTCACCACTGACGGAAAACCCGTTCCCGAGGAACGCGACGCCTGCGCTCAGGTTTTCCAAAGGCGGCCATTCCCGGTTGAATTTTATGCGCCCGTCCTCGATCCTTGCGCTGGCTTCAAAACGCCCGTTTTGCTGCAGGAAAGGCCAATCGTCCAGGTCACCTGACACGATCGCCCGGCCATCACGCAGCTTGCCGCCCAACAATGCCTGATCCAGCCAGTCGATCGCGGCCTTGGGCATCTTGCCCTGCACCCAGAATCCCTTCGCCGCAGTCACCGGCGCGTCGTCCACCCGCGCAGCCAGGTCCATGCGCGGGCGCGTGCCGTCGCCCTGGAACCACAGGGCACCGCGCGCATGCACGCCAAGCTCCTTGCCGCGCACGTGCAGCCCGGAACTGCCGACATGCAGGCCCGGACCTTCGCGCCAGCCCGCCAGCTCGCCGTCAACGGTGACCTCATGCGCCGTGCGGAACCTGCCAGGCCAATCGAAACGCAGCGGCGTGGAAGGGTCCAGGCGCAGCGCGAAACCCTCCGCATCGCCGGTGAATTTACCGGCAAGCCCGCTCAGCCCCGGCGACTTGCCCACCGCCAGGAAAGTGACCTGTTCGATGCGTCCTTCGGCGTGCAGCGGGCCGTTGCGTCGGGCTGCCGCCGCCACCCCGGCCAGCTTTACCCCAGGCTTGGCCTGCAGCATCCACTGCCGCAACCCTGGCTGCAGCCGGTCGCTCAAGGCCGCGACGGCCAGCAGCGGCGCGGCGTCGATCTTGTCGGCCAGCAGGGCATATTCGCGGCCACCCGCAAGCACCAGACCATCGAGTACCTGCGGGCTGGCTTGGCTTCCCATGCGCAGGCGCGGTGCGTCCAGCCGCCATCCAACCTTGGTGGTGCGCCAGCGCAGGCGTGCATCGACCTGCTCGAATCCGACACCAGGCAGATCCTTCATGCCTGCCAAAGGCGCACCGCGTAACTCCAGGTCCTGCAGGGCAAGGTGCGAAGTCACGCTCACGATGCGATGGCCCTGCAGCTCCGTCCACGCCTGCACGCGGCCAGTGCCCGCAGCGGCAGTGACGCCGGCGATGCCAGGCAGGGCGCCCCAAGCGCCCAGGTCCAGGCGGCTTGCATCCACATATCCGCGCCCGTCGCCGCTGCCGCGGTTGAAATCGAATGCCACGTTGATCGGCGCGCCTGCCGAACGGGCGCTGGCACGCGCGCCCACCCGCACACGCTCGCCGTCCACGCGCAAACGGAGATCGATCTGCGGCAGCTGGATGTCCCAACCCAGATCCGGCGCCAGCACCTGCAGCTTGCCGTTGATGACCTGCAGCTCGCCCAGTGCCTGCAGGCTGTCGAGCGGGTCGAATCCAGCCCGTACCGGCAGGCCCTGCACCGACCAGGTCCCGTCCTCGGCGCGCAGCAGGGTCAATGAAAGCCCCCGCAAGCGCAGCTCGGTAAGCGAGCGGTCGGGCAACAGCCCCGCGTACATGGACACCAGCACTTCGGCGTTGCCGATCTGCAGCGGATCCGGGCCCGCACCCATGCGCAGTCCATCCAGGCGCAGCAGCGGTCCGCGCCGGGTCCACTGGGTGCTGACACCGTCGAACGCCACTGGCTGGCCTGCATTGCGGCTCAGCCACGCCGCAATCCGGTCCGGATGACGCTCGGCCAGCGGCAGTGCCTGGCTGAGCATCCCCACGACGAGCGCGCTGCACACCAGCGCCAGGGCCAGCAGGTACCAGGCGCCGCGGCGGGCCAGCCTGAGTCGGCGTTTGAAGGGGGTGTGCATCAATGCAACGCGCACGCAACCGCGACCCACAGTCCCGGCATGGTCATTGCGGGCCCTGCCAGCCACCGCGGATGGACGGATGCACCGGCGCCATGTTCAAAGCAGGACCACATCAAACTGTTCCTGCAGGTATTGTTCGTCCGCCTGGAAGCGGATCGACTTGCCCAGGAACTCCTCCAGTTCAGCCACCGCCGGCGATTCCTCGTCGGTAATCCGCGCCACCACCGCGGGCGAGGCGATCACCAGCAGCCTTGCCGCGTCGAACTGGCGCACGGCGCGGGTGATCTCGCGGAAAATTTCGTAGGTCACGGTCTCGGTGGTCTTGATCGTGCCGCGTCCACTGCATTCAGGGCAGGACTCGGACAGCTGCCGCTCCAGGCTTTCCACCGTGCGCTTGCGGGTCATCTCCACCAGCCCCAGTGGCGAGAACTCGTACACCGTGGTCTTGGCGTGGTCGCGGGACAGCGCCTTCTCCAGCGTGCGCAGCACCTGGCGTCGATGTTCGGAGTCGTTCATGTCGATGAAATCGATGATGATGATCCCGCCCAGGTTGCGCAGCCGCAGCTGCCGCGCAACCGATTGCGCGGCCTCCAGGTTGGTGCGGTAGACGGTTTCCTCCAGGTTGCGCTGGCCCAGGAACGAGCCGGTATTCACATCGATGGTGGTCATGGCCTCGGTCTGGTCGATGACCAGGTAGCCGCCGGACTTCAGCGGTACCTGCTTCTCCAGCGCGCGGCTAATCTCGTCCTCCACGCCGTACAGGTCGAAGATCGGGCGCTCGCCCGCATAGTGTTCTATGCGTTCGGCCAGTACCGGCATGTACTTGGCGGCAAACGCCTGCAGGCGTTCGCAGGTCTCGCGCGAATCCACCTTAACTTTCTCCACGTCGCGACGCATCAGGTCGCGAACCGCACGCAGCGGCAGGGTCAGGTCCTCGTAGATGCAGGTGCCCACCGCGGCGTCGCGGCTGCGCTGCTCAATCAGGTTCCAGACCCGCGAGAGGTAGGCGATGTCATCGGCCAGCGCCTCGGCGGACTGGCCTTCTGCATTGGTGCGCACGATGTAGCCATGTCCGCCGTGCGTTTCCGCGAGGTCACTGACCAGCGACTTGAGCCGCTGGCGTTCGGTTTCATCCTCGATCCGCGCCGAAACACCGATCACCTTCGACTGCGGCAGCAGCACCATGTAGCGCGAGGGGATGCTGATCTGGGTGGTGAGGCGCGCGCCCTTGCTGCCGATCGGGTCCTTGACTACCTGGACCACGATGTCCTGGCCGTCGCGCAGCAGATCCAGGATCGGCGTGGCGGCGGCAGGCGTGGGCGGCGGGAGGTCCAGGTCGTCGCCATTGGCAGGCGTCGCGCTGCGCACCACGTCGCCGGCGTGCAGGAATGCAGCACGGTCCAAACCCACGTCGACGAACGCCGCCTGCATGCCGGGCATCACCCGCTGCACCTTGCCCTTGTAGATGTTGCCCACTACACCCCGGCGCCAGCCGCGCTCGATGTGCAGTTCCTGCAGCATGCCGTTTTCCACGACCGCAACGCGCGTTTCGCGCGGGGTCACGTTGACCAGGATTTCCTCGGACATCACAACACCCCGAATGAACGCAGCAGCTGCGCGGTCTGCTGCAGCGGCAGTCCCATCACCCCGGAGTAGCTGCCGGACAGATGCTCGACGAAGCTTTCAGCGCGCCCCTGGATGGCATAGGCGCCGGCCTTGCCGCGCCACTCGTCCGTGGCCAGGTAGGCCGCGATATCAGCTTCACTCAGCGGCATGAAGCGGACCTCGGACACCGACACCGCCTGGGCTTCGCGCCCGGCGCTGACCACCGACACGGCCGACACCACGCCATGGCTGCGCCCGGACAGCCGCCGCAGCATGGCCGCTGCGGCCTGCGCGTCTGCCGGCTTGCCGAATACCTCGTCATCCACGATTACTTCGGTGTCTGCGCCCAGCACCACCGCATTGGCCACCGCCATCACCTGCAGCAAACCGGCGCCGGCTTTTTCACGGGCCACGCGGCGCACGTACTCCTCCGCGGGCTCGCCGGGCTGGCGGTGTTCGGGCAGGTCGAGCTCCAGCACGCCGAAGTCCAGCCCCAGGCGGGCCAGCAATTCGGCCCTGCGGGGCGATTGGGATGCAAGATGCAGCATGCGGGCAAGAATACAGGGCGCTAGCTGACTGAATGGCCGTAGCCCCGCGCCCTGTCTGGCCAAACCCCGACCTGGCTCACAACGCGTTCATGCTTCACGCAACACGCTGCCCACCTTACCCGCCAGCGCCCCGCGCCCGAAGCCCCACTGGAGAACCCCATGCAACGCCCCTACTTACAGACCGCACTGATCGCCCTGTCCCTTGCCCTTGGAGCCGGCACCATGGTCGCCCACGCCCAGCCCGCCGTCGGCCAGTCCGTGTCCACAGACGGCACCCTGCTGTCCGTCTCCGCCCAGGCCGAGGCACGCCGGGTGCCGGATGTCGCGATGATTTCCGCAGGCGTGGTCACCCAGGCCGTGGACGGCAACACCGCCATGCGCCAGAACGCCGAGCAGATGAGCAAGGTCATGGCCGCGATCAAGGCCGCGGGCATTGCCGAGAAGGACATCCAGACCAGCGGCATCAACCTCAGCCCGCAGTATCGCTACGTCGAGAATGAAGCGCCGCAGATCACCGGCTACCAGGCCAGCAATACCGTGAACCTGAAGGTGCGGGATATCAGCAAGTTGGGCAAGGTGCTGGACGCCTTGGCCGCGCAGGGCAGCAATCAGATCAGCGGGCCCAGCTTCCAGATCGACAATCCCGACCCGGTCTATGACGAAGCCCGGCTGGCGGCGCTGGCCAAGGCCAAGGCGCGCGCGGAAACCTATGCCAGGGCGCTGGGCCTGCGGGTGCGCCGCATCGTCAGCATCTCCGAAGGCGGCGGCGGCGGTTTCCAGCCCGTGCCAATGATGGCCATGGCCCGCGGCAAGGCGGAAATGGACACCCCCGTGTCGCCCGGCGAGACCGTGCTGTCGATCAACCTGGACGTGGTGTTCGAACTGGGTAACTAGGCTGGCAGGATTGCCAGCGCCCGGAGCTTGAGATCAGTGCAGTAGGTTGGGGTGAGCTTGCGAACCCCAACAGTCAAGGCGACGATGCAGGCATGGAATACCGGCGTAGCCGACAAGCGGGCGGCACCTACTTCTTCACGGTCAACTTGGCCGAGTGCTCGCGCACCCTGCTCACCGATCGGATAGCCGACCTGCGCAATGCGGTGCGGGTGGTCAAGCCAGCGTAGCCCAGGTAAGCAGAGCGCACCTGGGGTGCCTTCCACATAACCTCTACGTGTCCCCGGGTGCGGCCTTTGGCCTTACCCGGGCTACGCCTGCTTCTGGGAACACCTGATCACAGACGAGGATGACCTGCATCGGCACATGGACTACGTGCACATCAACCCGGTCAAGCACGGCCATACGTCACAAGCGTCGGATTGGCCGTACAGTTCGATCCATCGGTATATTCGTCTGGGCTGGATGCCGACAGACTGGGCGTCCGGCACAGACGCAGTTTCTGAAGCAGGAGAGATGTAACCATTTTGGGCATCGCTACGCCCACCCCAACCTATAGGACTGGTCCCTCATAACGCAGAAGGCCCGCAATGTTGCGGGCCTTGTTGTTTGTGGCGATCGCAATCAGCGAGCGGCCTGCGCAAGCACCGAGTCGATGACCTGGCTGACAAGCTTCTGTTGTGCTTTGGGCAGCCCGCGTAGCCCGGGTAAGCGGATCGTACCCGGGGCGCTTCTATGCTTCCAATTCCCGTGTGCGGCCCTGGGCCTTACCCGGGTTACTCGACTGGCATCCCTTCACCTATGATGCCCTGGACAACCTGAAGTCGTGGAAGCTGGCGGGGGTGAAGGACTACGCTAACTACTACTACGGGCCGGGCACGGGCCGCTTGATCAATATCCAGTGCGCATAGGACGGGCCCCGGCCCGCCGCATATCGTTCGAATGCGGCGACGCGTTATCTGACAATTGCGACTCGCAACATGCGTATCCCGGCTTCGCCCATGCCGGGTCAAGACCCGCCCTCCGTATGTTGTGGGTATCTGTGAGCGGGCGATTGCGAACCGGTTCCAAGGTCAAGAGCTCGCGGCCATGGGCCGCTCCTACATGTAACCTCAGGCCGCGTATCGTTCGGCTGGGACACGATCACGTGGTCTGTATGTCTGCAGAATACATAGGGCGGACCCCGTCCCGCCGCCAATCGTTCGGAAGCCGCGAAGCGTTATCTGACAATCGCGATCCGCGACGTGCGCATCCCGGCTTCGCCCGTAGCCGGTCAAGACCCGCCATGGGCGCTAGCACCGATTTCCAGAACACACCCACCAAGAAAAACAGCGCGCATAAGGCGCATCAGGCGACGCCTGCTGGATCACCAGACGGGCCTTGGTGAAAGTCTCCGCAGAATAAGGCTGAAGCCCTGCGTGCCTGGGACCCGTGCACGACTGGCCACAAACCCCGCTTGCAAACCCGCCACAGTCGGCGCACGCTCAATCACGGGCAGGCAGTACCCACACTTGACCCCGTATGCCGTGCCCATGCGTTGTTCCTCTCACATACACGCTATGGAGGTGGATCATGGTTCGCACACACCCGCTGCATTCCGAAACCCGTCCCGAACTTGCTCGCATCCTGGCCATTGCCGCGGCACTGGCGGTGCACGTGCTGGCCTTCCTGCTGCTGCTGATTCCAATGTCCGCGCCACTCATGCAGGTGCAGCTGGATCGCGGCAAGCCACAGATCATCTTCCTTGACCCGAAGCCACCAATCATCGAACCGGTGGCCGTCGCCCAGCCCACCCCGCAGGTGCAAAGGCCGGCGCCCGCCCGCATCGCAAGGGCGGTAAAGGCGCCGCAACCCGCGCCGGTGATCGTGGAGGGCGGCAGCCTGGCCACCAGCCCACCCATGCCGCAGGTGGATGGCGGTGTGGAGGCGACGCCCGCCAGCGCGGGGCCGATCGCTTCAAGCACCCTGGCCTATCTTGTCGCCCCGCCGCCGCCCTACCCGCGCGAAACCGCGCTTGCCGGAATCCAGGGCAACGTGCTGTTGAAGGTGCTGGTGGACGTGGACGGCAGGCCGCTGCAGGTAGCGATTGAGCAGAGCAGCGGCAATCGCCTGCTGGACCGCACGGCGCGCGACTACGTGCTGAGGCACTGGCGGTTCCAGCCGGCCATGCAGGATGGACGCGCGGTGCAGGCCTACGGACTGGTGCCGATCGCCTTCTCCATGCAGTAAGACTGCAGAGCCTTTCCCCCGCTACCGGGGGAAAGGCTTGGAACGCGTAGCGCAGCAATTCTGTAGGAGCGCGCCCTGCGCGCGATGCTTTTCTGCCTTCTTGTACACGAAGCGCGAAGAGCATCGCGCGCAGCGCGCGATGCTC
>JAJAZJ010000063.1 GCA_026785795.1 Pseudoxanthomonas sp. | reverse complement strand
CTCATCCCCTGACCAGGATCAGGAGCCAGGCCATGCAATATTCCGGAAGCTGCCGTTGCGGCACGATCGAGTCGCTAACCATCAGCCACTGCTGTGGAGCCAGACCGTGAAGTCCTCCCGGCATCCTGGATCCACTTACTCCCGTCCTGTCCTGCTGCGTGCCGTGCTGTGCATGGCGGTGCTGTCGCCGCTCACCGCCGTGGCCCAGGACCAGTGCCCGCCGGAGGGCACGGACATGAGTTCGCTGCAGCTGCTGAAACAGCAGGGCTTCATCCTGGACGACGTCAGCGCACGCGAGACCTTGGCGCTCGGGCTGTTGGGATGCCTGTCCAGCCCGGACCCGAAGCTTCGCGACGGCATCGCGTATGAGGCGCTGACGGAATGGCTACGCGGTGACCAGCTGGCGCCTGCGGTGCGCGCGCAGCTGCGTGATCGACTGTACGCCATGCTGAAGGAAGAAGACGTCGACGGTTTTCGCCGCTCGTTCGCCGCGCTGGTGCTCTCGGAGGTGGCGCGCACCGACCGCATCGCGGCCTGGATGTCGCCCGGTGAGCGGGTGGCGATGGTGCAGGCGGCGACCCAGTTCCTGCGCTCCGTCAGCGACTATCGCGGCTACGACGACGCAGAGGGCTGGCGCCATTCCGTGGCCCACGGCAGTGACTGGTTGCTGCAGCTGGCATTGAACCCGGCCGTGGAGCGCGCCCAGGTCGACCAGATCCTGGCGGCGCTGGCGACGCAGGTGGTGCCGGAGTCAGCCCATGCCTATGTCCACGGCGAGCCGGGACGCCTGGCGCGTCCGGTCCTGTCCATCGCCAAACGCGGCCTGCTGAGTGAGGCGGAGTGGACCGCGTGGTTCAGCACATTGCCCGCGCGCATCGGCGATCCAGCACAGGCGTACGCAGACAGCGGCTGGCTGGCCCGCCGGCACGACCTGCTCGCGTTCCTGACCGGGCTGTACCTGGAAGCCGACCAATCGGGCGACGCGCAGATCCAGGCGCTCAAGGCACCTGTGGTGGTGGCGCTGAAGTCCGTCCCCTGATTCCAGCGGATGCCGCAACCAGGTGGATTGCGGTATTCGATTTCGAGACAAGTTTCATCAGTATCCGCAGGTGGCGTACTAGCTGCCAGTAGTACGCACCGGCAGCGGCACGTTGCAAAGATCGATATGCCCCGCCGGCTGCACGTACCAGCCATCGCGGCGGTTGCGGCGCGCTTCGGTGGCATCGGAAAAGGCCGTTGAATCCGTGCGCAACAATTGCAGCGGGGTGCGCTCGGCTTCCGGCACTTCACTGGCCAGCCGTATCGCCTTGATCGGCGTGCGCAGCCCGGGCTTCTCGTAAAAGCCCATAGGCTGCGGTCCGCGCGCGATCACGCTCAGCAGCTCCATGCCGCTGACCACGCGGCCCACGCTGGTGATGTTGCGGTCCAGCTGGCGCGGGGATTGGCCGGTGACCACGTACAGTTCGCTGCCGTTGCTGCTGTCCGGCTCGGCGCCACGGCCCGCACCCAGGGTGCCGTAGCAATGGGCAAGCCATACCTGGCCGCTGGCGGGATCGCGTCCGGCAGGAAACCCGTCCACGAAACCCACCTGCGCCGCCCAGCCGTCCCTGTCGGGCAGGGCGCTGAACTTGAGCCCCTCACTCTTGCGGGCGAATTCCGCAGGAAGCTTCGCCTTTGCCGAGCCCTGCGGTTTCGCCGTTGCTTCGTCTGCGGCGGAGTCGCCGAACTGGACCACGAAATTGTCCTGCGAGCGGTAGATGCTCAGCCCATCCCAGAAGCGCTCCCGGGCCAGGGTCTGGATGTTGGCCACGTGCGCCGGCGCGAACTGCGGGGCCAGTTCAATGATCACGCGTCCGCCCCCCAATTCCAGATAGAGGGTGTTGGCCGGGTCCAGCGTGCGCCAGGCGTCCGCCGGCGCGGCGTCGATGATCTCCTGGGCGCTCCGGTACTTGGGCGGCTCGGCGGCCAGCGGAAGGCACATCAGGGCAATGGCGCAGGCCAGCAGGGCGGGGCGCAGGGGCATGGGACGGGGCCTGGCAGGGAATGAGCCCCGATTCTGCCTGCCTGCCGGCCGATGACCAAGTGGATGACTAATGGCACATTCACTATACCTAACTCAACACTAGTATTCCCTCCAACCTAGCGGTCCATGCAAAGGGGAGGCACATGAACGAACCAGACCTGCAGCTGAAGAAATTCCAGAAAGAGCTGAGCGCGGGCACGGTGTCGCTGGCCCTGCTGGCGGTGCTGGCCAAGGCCGACGAGCCGATGTACGGCTACCTGATCGCCAAACAGCTTGAACGCGTGGGCGAGGGGGTGCTCAGCGGCAAGCAAAGTGCCCTGTACCCGGTGCTGCGCAACCTGGAGGGCGCCGGATTGCTGGACAGCTTCGTCGAGCCGTCCATGTCCGGCCCGCCGCGCCGCTATTACCGCATCACCGCAGCAGGGCGGACCACCCTGCACGAATGGGTCGCCGCCTGGCGCGCAACCCGCGACTCCGTTGACTCCGTCCTGATGGGGATACTCGAATGAACACCACCCAGAGCCACCTGCCCACCACCATTCCCGAATACCTGGAACAGTTGCGTGCGGCGCTACGCGGCGCCGACCCGGCGATGATCCAGGACGCCGTATACGACGCAGAGGAATACCTGCGCTCGGAGTTCGCCGAGCAATCCGGAAAGAACGAAGCCGAAGTCATCGCATCGGTGGCCGGCAGCTACGGCGCGCCGGCCGAAGTGGCCGAGATCTACCGCGACACCGAGGTTACGGTAAATCGCGCGCTGCGCGCTCCGCTGCAGGCCAAGCGCAAGTCTGCGATGGGCCAGTTCTTCGGCGTGGTCGTGGACCCGCGCACCTACGGTGCACTGTTCTACATGCTGCTGTCGCTGGCGACCGGCATCTTCTATTTCACCGTGGTCACCACCGGCGCCAGCCTGTCGCTGAGCCTGTTGATCCTGATCATCGGCATTCCGCTGCTGGTGCTGTTCCTGGCCCTGATCCGGGTGCTGTCGCTGGTGGAAGGCCGCGTCGTGGAGACACTGCTGGGTGAACGCATGCCGCGGCGGCCCCTGTACACGCAGCGCGGCAAGGGTTGGCTGGAGCGGATCAAGGACATGTTCACCGACGGCCGCAGCTGGACCGCGATGCTCTACTTCCTGCTGATGATGCCGTTGGGTGCCGCCTACTTCACGATTGCGGTCACCCTGCTGTTGGCTTCGCTGGCCTTTATCGGCGCACCGATTGCCTACTTGTTCGTTGACAGCCCGGACTTCATCAGCCTGGGCAGCGTGGACCCCAGTGCGGTGCCATGGCTGCTGCCGCTGATGTCAATCGCCGGCCTGCTGCTGCTGTTCGCCACCCTGCATCTGGCACGCTTTATCGGCAGGCTGCACGGCCGCCTGGCCAAGCACCTGCTGGTGCGCAACGCGGTGGTGTAAACGCGTTTTGTCCTTCCCCTCTGGGGGAAGGTGCCCGCAGGGCGGACGAGGGCGGGAACCTGCAGTTTGACGGAGCGCTGCTTTCGCACGGGCTGATTCCGCCCTCATCCGTCGCTGCGCGCCACCTTCCCCCGCTGGGGAAGGGAAGCCACTACGCTGCGTACTTGGCGATGAAATCGCGCACGTCGGGATACACCACCTCGCGCCAGCGGCGGCCGCTGAAGATGCCGTAATGGCCGGCGCCCTTGACCGTGATGTGCTGATGCCTGGACTTGGGAATGCCGGCGCACAGGCCGTGCGCGGCAGCGGTCTGGCCCAGGCCGGAGATATCGTCCAGCTCGCCTTCGATGCTCAGCAGGGCGGTTTTCCTGATGGCGGCGGGATTCACCAGCTCACCCTTGATCTTCCACTTGCTGCGCGGCAGCAGGAACTCCTGGAACACGGTGCGGATGGTATCCAGGTAGTACTCGGCGGGCATGTCCAGGACCGCGTTGTACTCGTTGTAGAACTGGCGGTGTGACTCCGCGTCTTCCAGGTCGCCCTTGACCAGGTCGGCATAGAAATCCCAGTGCGACATGAAGTGGCGGCTGGGGTTCATGGCGATAAAGCCGGCATGCTGCAGGAACCCGGGATAGACCTTGCGTCCTTCCCCGGCATACGGCGCAGGCACGGTGTGGATCACGTGGTCCTGGAACCACGACAGCGGGTTTTTCGTGGCCAGGTCGTTGACTTGGGTGGGGCTGTGGCGGGCATCGATGGGGCCACCCATCATCACCAGCGAGCGCGGCGTGGCTTCGCCGCGTGCAGCCATCAGCGACACCGCGGCCAGTACCGGCACGGTCGGCTGGCATACGCTGATCACGTGCAGGTTCTCGGCGCCGATGTGGCGGATGAAATCCTCCACCGTGGCGACATAGTCATCCAGGCCGAACGCGCCCGCTTCGGCAGGCACCAGGCGTGCATCGATCCACTCGGTGACGTAGACCTTGTGGTCCTTCAACAGGGTGCGCACGGTGTCGCGCAGCAGGGTGGAATGGTGGCCGGACAGCGGCGCCACGACCAGCACCACCGGCTCCTTCTTCATGGCCGCGATGCTTTTCACTTCGTCCGTGTAGCGCTTGAAGCGCAGCAGGCGGCAGAACGGCGTGGCCAGGATTTCCTGCTCCACGACCGGCACGGAGGCACCGTTTACCTCGATCTTGTGGATGTTCCACGCCGGCTTCTCGTAGTCCTTGCCCAGGCGGTGCATCAGTTCATTGGTCGCCGACATGCGATCAGCGCCGGGCAGCGTGGACAGCCAGCTATTGGGGTCGGAAAAAATCCTTGCGCTGGCCTGGGCCTGGTGGATCCACGGGGCCATCAGGGTGCGGCTGAGTTCGTGCCATTGGTAAAGCATCATCAGGAGGAAACCAGCGAATTGGGTCAGGTGTTGCGTCGCAGCATACCGCAAAGCCCGGGCGGCCTCCTCACTTGCCCGCTCAGCAGGTAGGGGGGGGCGGGGCGGTGCGATTGGGCGAAGTGGCATGGGGCGAAGCCCAAAGCGACCATTCCCAGGCCTCTCGCGCTGCGCACAAGCGAGGGGCTAAGCCCGTTCCAATGCCGCCAGCTGGTCGGCCAGCGCCGCTGCCAGCCAGCAGTGCGACCCGACTGACTGCAGCCCGTGGGCGTTGAATTGTTTGCGGTACCACGCCGCCGTGCGCGGCTGGAAGTCGGCGTGGTCGCCCTCGAACTCATCCTCGCGGGCAAAGGTTTCCAGGTAGGCGACACCGCCGCACAGTTCCGCCAGGCCGGGGAGGCCACGCTGCAGCTCGCGCGAGGGCAGGTAGTGCAATACGTCGGCACAGATCAGCAGGTCGACGGGAGGGCAGGGGCGCAGCAGGGCGAAGTCGCCGAAGCGGGCGAAATGCAGGTTGCGTCGCGTGCCGTGCCTGCTGATTGCGAACGCGCTGCTGTCGAAGCCCAGGTAACGCAGTTTGGGCCGCAGCTTCAGCAGCGGCGCGCGCCATGCGCCTTCGCCGCAGCCGATGTCCAGCACCGTGCGGATGGGCCGCTCAAGGTAGTACTCGGCACAGGCCACCGCCAGCGCCACCTTGCGCGCAAGCCGCCGCGGGCCACCGATATCGCTGCCGCGGTACCAGCGCTGGAAGTAGGCTTGGTCGTAGTGTTTGGGCATTTTTTGGGAATTGGGGATTGGGGATTGGGGAATGGAGATTCGGGATTCGGGCTTGGGG
>JAJAZJ010000062.1 GCA_026785795.1 Pseudoxanthomonas sp. | reverse complement strand
GTCCTGGGCTATTCGCTGGGCACGCCGTCGAAGTGCTCTTTGCCGACGTCGGCCCTGGTCGCATGGACCACGCCGTCGCGGTGGTTAGGCGGCGAATAGATCGTGTACCGCCTGAGCGGGGCGTCGCCGGTGTTGCTGATGTTGTGGCGGGCGCCCGCAGGCACGATGATCGCGTCATCTTCGTGCAGCGCGCGGCGGGTGCCGTCGATCAATACTTTCCCTTGGCCGGATTCGATGCGGAAGCACTGGTCGTGCCCGGCATGCACTTCCCCGCCGATGGCCTCGCCTGGCTGCACAGTCATCAGCACCCGCTGCAGGTGCTTGCCGGTATAGAGGACCCGGCGGAAGTCGACGTTGTCCAGCGTCAGTTGCTCGATGTTATCGACGAAACCTTTCATGAGGTGTTCCTTTACCGGGCGAGTGAGAAAGAAAACGCTGCTGGCTACGGAAGCAGACCCTGAGCCGGTCGCGGCGCCAAGCGACTGGCATTCGCCGACCAGCAACGCCGCATTCCGTCATAGCAACCGCGTGACGCGGCGGATTCGACTTGTGACGAATCGCTGGCCGTCAACCGCCAATAGCCGGTGCGCGACAGGGCAGAAACATGACGGCAGACGCCACTCGTCCCGGCTGCCTGGTGGGCGAGGATACCGCCACCCGCTCGTGTCCCCGCTTGAAGGTGGGCCAGCTGGCCGGAAGTGTTGCCGAGGCATGTGTAGATCTGCGCCGCCCTGCCCGGACAGACAACCACAGGCGCAGTCTCATCCCCTGCAACCACCCGATGCCAGACTCCTCCCCTGACGAGGACGGCCAGCATGCAACCCATAGAACTCAAGGATCCCGCCGGATTCGCCAACGAATTCCTGCGCCTGAACCTGCTGCAGGGATTCCAGTCGCTGACCAAACGCGACCTGGAGCTGCTGATCTTCGTGCTGCTGGAGCGCGATGGTGCCATTTCGCGTGCCGAATCCAATTTTATCGTGGCTTCACGCCTGCGGGTCACCCCGGCCAAGGCCAAGGCCCTGCGCCGTGATGGCTATGCGCGCTGGCGTGCGCTGGTCCCCGAGCAACGCGAGGCCGCCCTGCAGCGCATCGTCGCCACCGTCTTGACCGAAACCAACCTGCGCTCCGGTGCCAAGCACGTCAGTGAGCGCAGCCGCAAGGACGGCTTCCTGGCGATCCGCATTGAACACCCGGACGACCAGCAGCAGTTCGAACAGGCGATCCTTGACGTCGGCGCCCTGCCCGTCTATGAACGCAACCGCGACGTGGTCGCGGTGCGCTTCGACACCTTGCTCAGGATCGCCGAGCAGTGGGGCTACCTGCAGCCCGACCCACAGGCAAATACCGCCGAACTCAAGCGGCTGGCCCCCACCGCCGAAGAAGTGGCCGATCTGTTGCAGAAGGACCTGGCCAAGCTGCGCTGGCAGGACGCACGTGACGCGCTGAACAGCCTGGGTGCAAAGGCCATTGCCAGCACCGCGGAGGATGGGCTGAAGGGACTGTTGAAGCTGGTGTTCCCTTTCCTGCCGGGCTAGACGCGCGCACCGTCCTGCCGTTTCAAATCCTGCGCGATCGCTGCCTACAGCCCAGAGGCCCTGCGCCAGAACAGGTTGGCCAGCGGCTGCAGGCGCCCTGCCGTACCCAGCGCGGCGCCGCGCAGCAGGGTCAGGTGCATTTCGTCATTGGAGAACAGACGGTTGATGCCGTCGAAGGCATAGGCGGCAGCGGCATTCTCGCTGCGGCATTCGCGCGCCCAGCGCGCCAGACGATGCGGCGTTGCCCAATCCACGCGCCGCGACTGTGCCTGGGCAACGACATCGCGCAGCCGCGCCACGTCGCGTAGGCCCAGGTTGACGCCCTGTCCGGCCAGCGGATGGACCACGTGCGCCGCATCACCGACCAGCAGCAGCCTGCCGGACGCGTATTCTCCGGCCAGCTGCCGGCGCAGCGGAAAAGCCGCGCGCGCCGACACCACGCGCACGTCTCCCAGCCTGGCCTCGAAGGCGGCGGTCAGTTCGCGGTTGAACTTCGGATCGTCCAGCGCAAGCACGCGGCTGGCGTCCTGCTCGGGCAGGCTCCAGACGATGGAGCTCAGGCCTTCGGCAAACGGCAGGAACGCAAGCGGACCCCCGGGCAGGAACCGCTGCCACGCGGTGGCTTCGTTGGGACGCTCGGTTTCCACGAAGGCCACGACTCCGCGCTGGTGGTAGTCATGCATGGACACCGCCAGGCCGGCCAGCGTACGCAAGGTGGAATCGGCACCGTCGGCGGCAATGGCCAGGCGTGCGTCGAGACGCGTGCCGTCATCCAGGCGCAGGCGCACGCCGGCATCGTCCTGCTCCATGGCTTCGACCCGGGCTGGGCAATGCAGCGCTATGCCCGCCGTGGCCACGGCCGCCCACAGGCGGTCGACCAGCAGGCTGTGTTCGATAATCCAGCCCAGCTGTTCACGGCCCAGCTGATCCGCGTCGAACGCCAGTTCGCCGCCGCCAAAGGCATCCCACACGCGCATGCGCCGATATGGCTGGGCGCGCGCATCGCGCACTGCATCCCAGACGTTCAGGCTGTCCAGCAGCGCGGCGTTGTCCGGGGCAAAGGCGTACACGCGCAGGTCACGCTCATCGGCAGACCAGCGCGCAGGCGCCCGGCCTTCCACCAGCGCTACCTGCAGGCCAAGGGCGGCCAGCGAGAGCGCGCACGCGGCGCCCACCACGCCGCCGCCGACGATGGCCACATCAATCGATCCGCGCCGGTTCATCGCGCGGCCTCGCGGCACAGCGCGGGCACGTGGCCGCGGAAGCCCATCGCCCCACCCGCCAGCATCGACTGCAGGGCGGGCGCATTGCCGGCCGCCAGCAGTCCGAGGCTGCGCAACGGGCGCAGCAGCGGCGAAGCGTTGCCGGTGAATCGCGCCAGGCCATCGGTGAACTGCAGGGTCTGCTGCCGGTCCACGCGCCGACGCTCGGCGTAGGCCTGCAGCACTGCGTCCGCACCAGGATCGGGCGCGTCGGCGAGGAGCTCGGCCAGGGTCAGCGCATCGCGCAGGCCCAGGTTGAAGCCCTGCGCGCCGATCGGATGGAGGGTCTGCGCCGCATTGCCCAGCAGCACCGCGCGCTGGGCAACCGTGCGCTCGGCCACGCGCTTGAGCACCGGGTAGCGGCTGCGCTCGCCGGCGGACAGGAACCGCCCCACGCGCCAGCCGAATTCCTGCTGGATGCGGGCGATCCAGCCCGCCTCGTCCAGCGCGGCCACGGCGTCGGCCTGGTCGGTGTGCACGCCATGGACCACGCCGAAGTGCCGGTCGCCACGCGGCAGCAGCGCGGTGGGTCCGTGGTCGCCGAAACGCTCGTAGGCGGTGCCATCCGGCGCACGCTCGGCACGCATGCGGGCCACGAACAGGGTCTGCTGGTAGTCGAAATCATCCACCGCGATGCCCAGCGCGTCGCGCACGCCGCTGTGGGTGCCATCGGCCGCGACCAGCAGGCACGCCTGCAGCACCCGCTCACCCTTTGCGTCCGCTACCCGGATGCCGCGCAGCCCCTCCGCGAGCTCAGGATCAGCGCCTTCGACCAGGCCGACACAGCGCGCCGGACGGTAGCGGGTCAGCCGCTTCAGCTCCACCAGCCTAGCCTCCAGCGCCGCGCCGAAATCGCGCGCCACCACCACCTGGCCAAAGGCATCGCGACCATAGTCGGCCGCCTGCAGCAGGCTGCTGCCAAAATCTCCCGCGCGGCTCACGTGGATGCGCTGGATGGGGCCCCCTGGACCGGGCAGCTTGGCCATGACCCCCAGCGCAGTGAGCGCATTCACCGTGGCCACCGCAAAGCTGAGGTTGCGCTGGTCGAATACCGCCGGGAGCTGCCCCGCCGCTGCCGACTCCACCAGGCCCACGTCCAGGCCCTGTGCATCCAGCGCAATCGCCAGGCTGGCGCCCACCAGGCCGCCGCCCACGATGAGTACTTCGTGTTGTCCGCTCATGGGCCCATGATAAGCCCGCGGCGAGAGTCCTCATGCACGGCCCGCTCTCCGCTAGAATGGGCGCCTGCAATCCCGGACCCAAGCCCCGCATGAACTCCAACGCCCAGCGCGCCACCCTCTTCGCTCTGCTTGCCGTGCTGATGGTCACGACCCGCTTCAATCTGCCGGCTTCGATCACCCATTTTGGTCCATTGCCAGACGCGTCGTGGGCGGTGTTCTTCATGGGCGGCTTCTATCTGCGCCGCTGGACCGCGTGGGCATTCCCCGCGCTCATGGGCTTGGCGGTGCTGGTGGATTACGTTGTCATCACCGGCCAGGGCGTCAATTTCTGGGCCCACTACTGCACGTCCGCGGCCTACTGGTTCCTGCTGCCGGCCTATTTCTCTCTGTGGCTCGGCGGCATGCTGCTTCGCCGCCACTACACCGGGACTGACGGGCGGACGCTGTCCGTGCTGGTGGCCAGCCTGCTGGGCGCGGTGCTGGCCTGCCAGCTGCTCAGCCAGGGCAGCTTCTACTGGCTCAGCGACAGCGTGGTTGACCCCACTCTGTCCGGCTGGTGGAAGAACTTCAGCGATTGGCTGCTGCCCTACCTGGGCACCACCGCCATCTACGTCGGTCTGGGCGTGATCGTGCACGTGGGCGTGCTGCAGCTTGCGCGCCTGCAGGCACGCACTGGCTCCCAGCACTGAATCCACTGCGAGGCATACCGTGGGAAACCGCCTGTCCAAGATCTACACCCGCACCGGTGACGACGGCAGCACCGGGCTGGGCGACGGCACCCGGGTCGGCAAGGACTCGGCCCGCGTCACCGCCTACGGCACGGTGGACGAAGCCAATTCCAGCATCGGCGTCGTGCTGGCCGCCAAGGTACCCGACGATATCCGCACCCTGCTGACCCAGGTCCAGCACCAGCTGTTCGATCTGGGCGGCGAGCTGTGCATCCCCGGACACGCCGCCATCCACGGCGAGGACATCGACGCGCTGGAACACCAGCTGGACCATTACAACGAGTCCCTGCCCGCGCTGAAGGATTTCATCCTGCCGGCAGGCGGCGAGGCCGCGGCGCGCTGCCACCTGGCGCGAACCATCGTGCGCCGCGCCGAGCGCGAGACCGTCACCCTGGCCCGCCACGACGCGGTGCGCCCGGAAGCGATCCGCTACCTCAACCGCCTGTCGGACCTGCTGTTCGTGCTGGCGCGGGTGCTGGCGCGCGCGGACGGCCACGGCGAAGTGCTGTGGAACCATGAACGCCGCCACGCCTGATCCGCACCGGCCAAGCGCTTGATCATCTTCACCCACCCCGCTTGCCTGGCCCACGATCCCGGCCCGCAGCACCCCGAATGCATTGCGCGGCTGGAAGTGGTGCTGGAAGGCCTGCGCGCTACCCACGGCGACCTGGACTGGCGCGAAGCACCGCTGGCCAAGCTGGGTGACCTGCATCGGGTCCACGACGCCAGCCTGATCCATGACGTGCTGGAGGGGGATTTCGCCGGCTACCGCATGTTGGACGCAGACACGGTGATGTGCCCGGCCTCGCGGGCGGCGGCGCTGCGCGGTGCCGGAGCCGCGGTGGCGGCGGTGGATGCAGTGATGCTGGCCATCCCCGGCAAGGGTGAGAGCACCACGGCCTTTTGCGCCGTGCGCCCGCCCGGACACCACGCCACCGCGGACAGGGCCATGGGTTTTTGCCTGTTCAACAACGTGGCGGTGGCTGCAGCCCACGCCATCGACCGGCATGCGCTGGAACGGGTGGCGATCGTGGATTTCGACGTGCACCACGGCAACGGCACCCAGGACATCTTTTACGGCGAAAAGCGCGTCGCCTACTTCAGCAGCCATCAGTCGGGCATCTACCCCAACACCGGCACGCCCGACCAGCGCGGCGTTGGCAACGTGTTCAACGTGCTGCTCCCGCCCGGCAGCGGCGGCTTCAATTTCCGCAATGTGTGGGCCGACACCCTGCTGCCGGCGCTGGACGATTTCCGCCCGCAGCTGGTGCTGGTCTCGGCCGGGTTCGACGCGCATATGCGCGACCCGCTGGCCGACCTGATGCTGGATACCGATGATTTCACCTGGCTGACCGGCGAACTGCGCAGCCTGGCCCGGCGCCATGCGGCCGGGCGGTTGGTCTCGACCCTGGAAGGCGGCTATGACCTGGACGCCCTGCGCGAGTGCAGCGTGGCCCACGTGGCGGCGCTGAGATAGTCCACCGGCCAGGCACGACTTCCCGTGCCATGATGAACCCCACCCGAAACTGCGCCGCGCCTTTCATTGCCGGCACACCGGTGATGCGGCAAGCTACCTGCCGCTTTAGCCGTACCCACCCCCAACGGAGCCCTGCACCGCGTGCGACCAGTATTCCGCCTGCTTCCGCTTCCGTTGGCTATCGCGCTGTGCCTGCCCGCGCTGGCCAGTGACGACAAGCCCGAGAGCTGGGCGCTGTGCCCGGTACAGGAGGTGATCCCCTCGTTTTCCGACCTGCCTGCCTCCACCGCTGGCAGCGCCGAGGCCGCGAGCGAGGAGCGCGCGGGGCTGCCGATCGGCATCGAAGGCGACGCACTGGGCGGCACCGAGCAGAATCTGGAATACCAGGGCAACGTGGTCCTGCGCCGCGGCGACCAGTACCTGAACGCCGACAGCCTGAAGTTCGACCAGGAAGACAGCACGTACGTTGCCGATGGCAACGTGCGCTACGAAGACGGCAGCATGCGCATCATCGCCAAGCGCGCCCGCGGCAACCAGGCCGACGACAGCCACGTCATCGAGGACATCCAGTACCAGCTGGTTTCGCGGCGCGGCAACGGCGGCGCAGACAGTATCCAGATGTCCGGCGCCATCGGCGCGCTGAATGACTCCACCTATTCCACCTGCGACCCTGCGCAGCGTGCGTGGGAATTGAGTGCGCGCCGCATCGAGGTGAACACCGACGAAGGCTGGGGCGTGGCCCGCGGCGCGACCATCCGCCTGGGGCGGGTGCCGGTGGTGTACCTGCCGTGGATCAAGTTCCCGATCGATGACCAGCGCCACACCGGCGCGCTTTACCCCAGCATCGGCACCTCGGGGCGCAACGGCTTCGACTACCGGCAGCCGATCTACCTGAACCTGGCCCCCAACTACGACGCGACGTTGACCCCTCGCTACATGAGCAAACGCGGCTTCTCGCTGGGTGGTGAATTCCGCTACCTTTACGAGGGTGGCCGCGGCGAGCTGGACGGCACCTGGATGCCCAGGGACGAACTGGTGCGTGACCGTGAGCGCGATATCGCCAACGGCGCGCCCAACCCCTTCGACGATCCGCTCCGCAGCGATAACCGGGGGCTGTTGCGGTTCGGCGGTTACCACAACCTGAACAGCCTTTGGCAGGCCCGCGCCAACATGGTCTGGGTCAGCGACTCGCGCTACCTGGAGGATTCCAGCAACTCGCTTTACGGCCTGGCTTCGGCCTCGTTGCTCAGCACCTTGGGCCTGTTTGGCCGCGGCCGCAATTGGGAGGCGAGCCTGATGGCCGATGCCTGGCAGCTGGCCGACTACACCATCAGCGAAGACACCCTGCCCTACAACCGGCTCCCGCGCCTGTCGATCAACTGGGACCAGCCGCTGGGCCGGTGGTTCACCGCGGGGCTGGACGCGGAAACCGTGCGCTTCCAGCACGGCCAGCGCGGCGACGGCAGCCGCCTTGACCTGAAGCCGTATGTATCGATGCCCCTGCAGGGCGCGGCCTGGTACGTGACCCCGACCCTGGCTTGGCGCTACACGAGCTACCAGCTCGACGACGACCTGGCCGCTAGCCTGCCCGGCGGCGACTCCCGCCCGTCGCGCAGCCTGCCCATCGCCTCACTGGATGCCGGCCTGTTCTTCGACCGCGACACCGAAATCAAGGGCCGCAGCTTCCTGCAGACGCTGGAACCGAGGCTGTTCTACCTCAACGCGCCGTACCGCGAACAGGACGGACTGCCGCTGTTCGATACCCGGCCCTTCACCTTCAGCTGGGGCCAGCTGTTCCGCGACAACCGCTACTCCGGCCCGGATCGGCAGACCGACGCCAACCAGCTGACCGTGGCCATGACCAGCCGCCTGATCCGCAATTCCGACGGCTTCGAGCGGCTCTCCGCCAGCGTGGGCCAGATCTTCTATTTCGACGACTCGCTGGTGGTGGCGCCGGGCGAGACCCCGGTGGAAAGCGGCAAGTCGGCGTGGGTGGCTGACGCCAACTATTCGCCCACCGACCGCTGGACGATCGGCGGGTCGTACCAGTGGGACCCCAAGTTCCGCCGCGAGGACCTGGCCAGCGTGCGGGCGCGCTACCTGTTCGACAACGACGGCATCGTCAACCTCAGCTACCGCTACCGCCGCAATCTGCTGGAACAGGCCGATCTGTCCTTCCTGTACCCGATCAACCCATCCTGGAGCGCGGTCGGCCGCTACTACTACTCGATCCAGGACAGCAAGCCCCTGGAAGCCATTGCCGGCGTGCAGTGGGACAGCTGCTGCCTGGCGGTGCGCGCGCTGGTGCGGCGCTATGTGCGCAATCGCGAAGGCGACCTGAACAATTCCCTGCAGGTCGAATTCGTACTCAAGGGTCTCGGTTCCGCCGGGCGCGACACGGAGCGTACCTTGCGCCGTGCTATTCTCGGCTACTACCGCGACGACCTCTATCTGGTCCCGCCAAGCAACACCACGCCGGACCCAGATGACAACGCCTCCGGCCCGGACACCAGCCCATGATGACTATGACTCCCCGACTGATACTTGCCGGCATGCTTGCCGCCCTGATGGTGGCCACGCCCGTGTTGGCCCAGACCACGACCTCGCTTGACCGCATCGTGGCGGTGGTGGATGAGGACGTAATCCTGCAAAGCGAACTGGACCGCGCCGTTGCCAACGTGACCGCCCAGTACGCCAACAATCCCGAGCGCCTGCCGCCGCGCAACGTGCTGGAGCGGCAGGTGCTGGAACGCCTGGTGCTGGTCAAGCTGCAGGTAGCCCGCGCCACCGGCACCGGCATCCGCGTCAGCGACGACGAACTCAACAATGCGGTTGCGGCCGTAGCCCAACAGAACGGCATCAGCGTCGAAGCCCTGCGCCGGCAGCTGGCTGCCGACGGGTTGACCTTTGCCGATTTCCGCAGCTCGATCCGTGACGAAATCACCGTGCAGCGCCTGCGCCAGAGCTTCGGTCAGAGCCGCATCCAGGTGAGCGAGGCCGAGGTCGAAGCCGCGCTTGCCAGTCAGGCCAACACCGGCGCGCAGTACCGACTCTCGCACGTGCTGGTGGCCCTGCCCGAAGGTGCAACCGCCGAGCAGATCGCCACCGGCCAGAAAAAGGCCGACGGCGTAAAGGCCCTGATCGACAAGGGCGAAATTGATTTCGCCGCCGCTGCAGTGCGTTATTCGGACAGCCCGAATGCACTTGAGGGCGGCGACCTGGGCTGGCGCAGCCAGGATGAAATTCCGGTCGCCTTCGCCCAGATGCTGCAGGGCATGAGCCCCGGCCAGGTGGTCGGGCCGCTGCGCGGCCCGAGCGGGTTCCAGCTGCTCAAGCTGGTGGAAGTACGCGACAGCAGCCAGGCTGCCGCCCGCACCGTGACCCAATACAACGCACGCCATATCCTGATGCGCATCACCCCGGTGCAGGATGGCCCCGCGGCCAAGGCCAAGATCGACACCTTGCGGGCGCGCATCACCGGCGGAGCGGACTTCGTGCAGGTGGCCACCACGTCCTCCGACGACCTGAGCAGCCGCGCCGACGGCGGCGACCTGGGCTGGTTCGAGGCCGACCAATTCGGTCCGGAATTCGGCAAGCAGGTTTCCGGTTTGCAGGATGGCCAGGTATCCGCGCCGTTCCGCACCGAGGCCGGCTGGCACATCTTGCAGCGCATCAGCTCGCGCCAGACCGATGTCACCAACGCCAACCAGCGGGCCCAGATCCGCGAAACCATCGGTCGCCGCAAGCTGGAAGACGAGTACAACCGCTTCCTGCAGGAACTGCGCGGCGAAGCTTTTGTCGACTTCCGCATCGGTGGCGCTGCGGCAAACGCCAGCGGCAGCTGAGTGACCCCGCGGCTCGCGCTGGTTCCGGGCGAGCCGGCCGGCGTCGGGCCGGAACTGTGCGTGCGCCTGGCGCAATTGCCGCGCACCGACTGTCGCCTGCTGGCCTTCGCTGACGCCGATACCCTGATGGGCGCGGCGCGTGCGCTGTCGCTACCGCTGCGCCTGCTGCCGGCCGATGGCGAACCCGACGCACCCGGTGACCTGCGCCTGCATCACGTGCCCAATGCGGTAGGCAGTGCATTTGGCCGCACCGATCCACGCAACGCGCGTGCGGTGATCGACAGCCTTGCCCTGGCTTCCGACGCCTGCCTGCGCGGGGAGCTGGATGGCCTGGTCACCGGTCCGGTACACAAGGCCAACATCAACGCCGGCGGCATTGCCTACACCGGCACCACCGAACTGCTGGCCGCACGCGCGGGCTTCGAGGTGGTGATGATGTTGGCCAATGAGCTGATGCGCGTTGCGCTGGTGACTACCCACCTGCCGCTGCGCGCAGTGGCTGATGCCATCACCCCCGCCGCGCTGGAACGCTGCGTACGGATCGTGCACCGCAGCCTGCAGCAGGACTTCGGCATTGCCAGCCCGGTGATCGCGGTGCTTGGGCTCAACCCGCATGCCGGGGAGTCGGGCCATCTGGGGCGTGAGGAAATCGAAATCCTGCAGCCGGTGCTGGCCATGCTGCGTGGCGATGGACTGCAGCTGCACGGCCCGCTTCCCGCCGACACCGCCTTCCTGCCGGCAAAACTGTGCGGCTACGACGCGGTCGTCACCATGTACCACGACCAGGGCTTGCCGGTGCTGAAGTACAGCGGCTTCGAACAGGCCGTGAATCTTACCCTGGGCCTGCCTTACCCGCGCGTGGCCGTGGACCACGGCACCGCGCTGGACATCGCCGGTACCGGCGTGGCCGATCCGTCCAGCCTGCTGGCGGCCGTGCGCATCTGCGCGCAGACCGCGCGGCGGCGCGCGGCGGGCTGACCCTGCGCAACCCGGTGTGGGCTATCCCGCATAATGCCGGCATGCCTCATTTCAAAGCACCGCCCAAGAAATCACTGGGCCAGCACTTCCTGGTCGACCGCGGCATCATCGACATGATCGTGCTGGCCGTGGATCCGAAGCCGGGCGACCGGCTGGTGGAAATTGGCCCTGGCCAAGGGGCCATCACCCTGCCCCTGCTGCGCCGGCACGGCGAATTGACCGCCATCGAGTTCGACCGCGATCTGGTTGTGCCGCTGTCGCAGGCCGCCCAGGGTGTGGGCACGCTGACCGTGATCCACAAGGATGTGCTGCAGGTGAATTTCACCCGCCTGGCCGGCGAAGACCGGCTGCGCCTGGTCGGCAACCTGCCCTACAATCTGTCCTCTCCCATCCTGTTCCACGCCCTGGACCACGCGCCCGTGGTCCGCGACATGCACTTCATGCTGCAGAAGGAAGTGGTGGACCGCATGGCCGCAGCGCCGGGCAGCAAGGTCTACGGCAGGCTCAGCGTGATGCTGCAGGCCTATTGCGCGGTGACTGCGCTGTTCGACGTGCCGCCGGCCGCGTTCAGGCCGCCGCCCAAGGTGGATTCCGCGGTCGTGCGGCTGGTGCCACACGCCGCGGACGCCATCGGCATCCAGGACCGCGCGCGCTTCGCCGATGTGGTGCGTGCAGCCTTCGGACAGCGCCGCAAGACCTTGCGCAACGCCCTGTCCGGGGTCTGCGACGTGGAGCAGATCGAAGCAGCCGGACTGCGCCCGGAGCTGCGTGCGGAACAGGTGGAAGTCGCCGCATTCGTGCGCCTTGCCAACCAGACGTCTGCCCCGGCGGTTCAATGATGCCTGCGGTTTGCATACACTGTGTGCATGAACCCCGAGCCATGCGACATTGATATCGAAGTAGCCACCCGTTTCCTAGAAGCCCAGTCTGCGCCTGAGGACGGCCGCTACGTGTTCGCCTACACCATCCGTATCCGCAACCGTGGCCCGGTAGCCGCGCGCATCCTTGGCCGCCACTGGATCATCACCGACGCCAACGGCAAGGTCATCGAAGTGCGCGGCGATGGTGTCGTTGGGGAGCAGCCGTGGCTGGAGCCGGGCGGGGACTACGAATACACCTCCGGCACCGAGCTGGAAACCGCACTGGGCACCATGCGCGGCAGCTACACCATGCTGGCCGAAGACGGCACCCAGTTCCTGGCCCCGATCCCGCCCTTCACCCTGTCGGCTCCGCGGACCCTGCACTGATGGGCCCGGACCGATGAGCGTCTGGGCGATCGGCGACCTGCAGGGCTGCTATGACGCGACCCAGCGCCTGCTGGAGCGCATCCGCTTCGACCCGGCCAGTGACAAGCTCTGGTTCTGCGGCGACCTGGTCAATCGCGGCGGCCAATCGCTGGAAACCCTGCGCCTGGTCCATTCGCTGCGCGCCCACAGCGTGGTGGTGCTGGGCAACCATGATCTGTCGCTGCTGGCCATCGGCAATCGCACCCCGGAAGAACAGCGCAAGGTCAATCCGGACCTGCAGCGCGTCGTGCTGGCCGAGGACAGTGACGAGCTGCTGACCTGGCTGCGCATGCAGAAGCTGGCCCACGTGGACCGCGAACTGGGATGGATGATGATCCACGCCGGGCTGGCCCCCAAGTGGACCACCACCCTGGCCGAGAAGCACGCAAGGGAAGTCGAGCAGCAGCTGCAGGGCAGCGCGTATGGCACGCTGTTCCGCAGCATGTACGGCGACAAGCCGAGCTGGTCGCCACAGCTGAGCGGCTACGACCGCACCCGCGCCATCATCAACGTGTTCACGCGAATGCGCTACTGCACTCCGCGCGGACGCATGGCGGTAGAGGAAAAAGGTGCGCCGGGCACCCAGGCCCAGGGGCTGTATCCCTGGTATGAAGTACCGGGCCGCGCCCAGCGCGACCTGAAGATCGTGTGCGGTCACTGGTCCACCCTGGGCCTGATGATCGGCCACGGCGTGCACGCCATAGATACCGGCGCAGTGTGGGGCGGAAAACTCACCGCGCTGCAGCTGGACACCGACGAGCTGCGGCTGGTGCAGGTACCGGGTCGCAACGTGGACCCGCCCACGTGAAATCCACGGAAGCCTCAGCAGCGTAATTTCCCCGCAGGGCTTGCGCCGCAGCACTGTAGGAGCTGCGCAAACTGCGACCGGCAATCAGGCGTATACGCAAAGATGGCCGTGCGCACAGACTGCAGTCGCAGCTTGCGCAGCTCCTACAAGCGCACGTAGTCCACGAATTCGAATGCGTGTGCATGCCGGATATCGGCGGCATGGGATCCGTGCGACGTCGCTTCCCATCGGTCTGCATGAAACGAGGGAAAGAACGCATCTGCGCCGTCGACCACGGTATCCACGTGGGTCAAATACAGGCGCGATGCCAGCGGCAGCGTCAGCGCATATATTTCTCCGCCGCCGATGACGCAGAGCTCGGCTGCATGTTCCGCACGCGCCTCGGCAAGCGCTTCCTCAACCGACGCCACCGCCTGCATTCCATCGAACGGCACGCGTCCGGAACGCGTCAGCACCAGGTTCTTGCGCCCAGGCAGTGCACGCCCCAACGACTCCGCCGTCTTGCGACCCATCAGTATTGGCTTGCCCAGGGTCAGTGTCTTGAAGCGCTTCAGATCGTCGGGCAGTCGCCACGGGAGCGCATTGTGGCGGCCGATCGCGCCGCGACGGTCAAGGGCCGCCAGCAGGGACAGCTGGGGCGCGCTCATTCGGCGTCCAGTGCCTGACGCAGGCTGCCACGATTGGCAAAATCCCAATCACCGCCGAAGCGAACGTCTTCCACGCGCCAGCGGCCGCCCTCGCACAGCAGCAGCAGGCGGTCCTGCCAGCGCACCGTTTCGTCCTGTGCGTACTCAAGCGACACCGCGACCAGCGCCGGCTGCACCGCGTCGGCCGGCGTGGCGGCAAGCACGCGCGTAGGCCCTTCGAACAGACTGGTGAACAGGCTGCCTTCGATGAAGTCGGGCTTGTCCTGCGGACGCGCAATCATCATGGCCTGCTGTCTGCCACGCGCGCGTTCAATCGACGCCTGCAGGCCGAACGACATCAGCGGCCCCAGGGTGACCAGTTCGGTCATCGAGGGCAGACCGCGCGTATTCAGTTCAACGATCTGGCGGTAGAACGCTTCCGCGGCCGGCGCCGTGGCCGCGGCGGAACAATCCGTGACCGGCGCTGCGTCGCTGGCATCGCGCACTGGCATCTGCTGGCAGCCCGCGATTGCCAGCAGCGCCAGCAGGCCAAGCGCGGGGCGGCTGCGGCTCAAACCGCCACCGGCGCCTTGATCGCCGGCGCAGGATCGTAACCGTGTATCTCGATGTCTTCGTAGGTGAACGCGAACAGGTCGGTCACCTCCGGATTCAAGCGCAGCGTGGGCGGCGCACGCGTTTCGCGCGAGAGCTGTTCGCGGGCCTGATCGTAGTGGTTCGAGTACAGGTGCGCATCGCCAAAGGTATGCACGAAATCGCCCACACCCAAACCGCAAGCCTGCGCCACCATGTGGGTCAACAGCGCATAGCTGGCAATGTTGAATGGCACCCCGAGGAAGATATCGCCACTGCGCTGGTACAGCTGGCAGCTGAGCCTGCCGTCGACCACGTAGAACTGGAACAGGCTGTGGCAGGGCATCAGCGCCATGTGCGGCAGGTCGGCGACGTTCCAGGCCGACACGATCAGGCGACGGGAGTCGGGATTGCGCTTGATCTCTTCCAGCACCCACTTGATCTGGTCGATCTCGCCGCCGTCGGCCGTACCCCAGCGCCGCCACTGCTTGCCGTAGACCGGGCCCAGTTCGCCGTTCTCGTCAGCCCACTCGTCCCAGATGCTGACCTTGTTCTCGGTCAGGTAGGCGATGTTGGTTTCACCTTTCAGGAACCACAGCAGCTCGTGCACGATGGCGCGCAGGTGCAGCTTCTTGGTGGTGACCAGCGGAAAGCCCTGGTTGAGGTCGAAGCGCATCTGCCAGCCGAACACGCTGCGCGTGCCGGTACCCGTGCGATCCGATTTTTCGCTGCCGTGCTCCAGCACATAGCGCAACAGGTCGTGGTACTGCTTCATTCCTTCTGCCCAGTGTCAGCGGCGGGAACGACCGGCTGCAGGGTCGGTGAACGGCGCGAGCGCCACAGCAGGAACAGGCCCAGTGCGATGAGCGGCAGGCTCAACAGCTGGCCCATGGTCAGCCAGCCAAAGGCGAGATAGCCGATGCCCTCATCCGGCACGCGCACGAACTCGACCAGGAAGCGGAACACGCCATACAGCAGTGCGAACATGCCGGACACCGCGTAGCGCGGGCGCGGCCTGCTGGAATACCAGCACAGGATGCCGAACATCAGCACGCCTTCCAGGAAGGCCTGGTAGAGCTGGGACGGATGGCGCGCGAACGGGTCCAGCGCACCGGCCGCGTACTGCGCCTGCAGCTGGGTGGCGTCCAGCTTCAGCTGGAGCACGTCGGGATCGTTGCCGGGGAAGATCACGCCCCATCCGGCCTGCGTGTACTTGCCCCACAGCTCGGCGCCGATGAAGTTGCCCAGCCGCCCGAAGCCCAGTCCCAGCGGAATCAGCGGCGCGACGAAATCCATGGTGTCGAAATAGTGCAGCTTCTGCCTGCGCGTCCACCACAGCCCCGCCAGCATCACCCCCAGCAGGCCGCCGTGGAAACTCATGCCGCCTTCCCACACCCTGAGCAGGATCAGGGGGTTCTGCAGGAAAGCCCCGAACGAATAGAAGAGGATGTAGCCCACCCGACCGCCCAGGACCACGCCGATCATTCCGTAGAACAGCAGGTCCGAGAAACCGTCCATGCTGGTGCCCGGCAGGCGGCCGGCACGGATGCGCCGGCGCCCCAGCCACCATGCGCTGGCGAAGGCCAGCAGGTACATCACTCCGTACCAGTGGACCTTGAGCGGACCCAGGGTGAGGGCAATGGGATCGATCTGGTGGAGGTAGGTCATGCGGCCTGCAGGGGTGGGGGCTGGCGCCTATTTTGCCCGAGTGCGCCGGGTTTGGCCGGCTGCCCGGCCCACGGACGGGAACTCAGTCCAGGATTTGCGGCCGGTTGGGTAGCTCATCGCGGTCGGCGACGCCTTGCTGCGGCGGAAAATGCGCTGCAAGCAGTTCGGAAACCGCCTCCACCCCGCGCAGCACGGCCTGTTCAGCCTCGCCCGCGCGCAGGCGCTCCTCCATCAGCACGCACACGCCCCGCCATTGTTCGCCGCTGACCCGTCCATCCAGGCCGCGGTCGGCCACGATTTCGATACGGTGGTCCGCCAGCAGCAGGTAGATCAGCACGCCGTTGTTGGCTTCGGTATCCCAGGCACGCAGTCGCGCGAACGCCGCTTCGGCGCTGGCCCGCGCCTGCACGCCGCGCAATACCGCGCCCACCGGCAATTCCGATTCCACGGCAAACACGATCTCGCCGCGATGGCGCAGTTCACCGGCGGCGATCGCCTCGGCAATGCGCTGCAGGCTGTCCGCGGGGAACAGTTGCTGCGCAGAGCGAGCGAAAACATGGCGCAAGAATCGCATCACCAGCCTCCCGAAGCCCCGCCGCCGCCCGACATGCCGCCACCGCCGGACCAACCGCCGCCGCCGCTGCCGGACCATCCTCCGCCGCCGCCACCAAAACCGCCACCGCCGCCATATCCGCCCCAGCCGCCGTGGTGCGCGTAACGGCCGCTGGACACGGACAAAAGACCATAGATCAGTCCGATGAAACCAGCGAATCCC
>JAJAZJ010000061.1 GCA_026785795.1 Pseudoxanthomonas sp. | reverse complement strand
GCGTTCGACACCGCGGCAGGCGAGTGTGGTCGGGACGCGGTTCGAATCCATCACGGCCCACCATTTACCGCCATTTAAAAGCCCATTGGAAAACATCTTGGCGCGCTGCGGCGCGTTCGACACCGCGGCAGGCGAGTGTGGTCGGGGCGCGGTTCGAATCCATCACGGCCCACCATTTTGAGCTCTTGCACCTCGGCCGAATCCCTCGACCGGTTTCGTCCAAGGTCCGGCCTCAAAGCCATCTGTTGCCGGATTCGGGGCATGTGTGGTCATGCACAAACAGCAGGACCAGCGAGCGGAAAGAGGCAATGCGCATCGCGGGCTCCAGCAGGGTGTGTGCGCCAAATAGCAGGCAAGTCAAACACGGGTAGTGCGGCCTTCAGCCCGCTGCGCGCACCGCCTGCACCAGCTGTTCGCCGTAGCGCGCCAGCTTGGCCCCGCCGATACCGCCCACGCGGGCCAGTGCATCCAATGTGTCCGGGCGCTGTTCTGCGATGTTGCGCAGGGTGCTGTCGTGAAAGATCACGTAGGCCGGCACGTTCTGCTCGCGCGCCAGCTGCGCGCGCAGGTCGCGCAGCGCGGTGAACAGCGGCAGGTCCTGCGCCTGCACCGGCACCCCGCTGCGCGGACCGCGGTCGCGTTCGCGCTTGGCCTTGCCCGGCAGCTCCTTGCGCAGCACCACCTGCTGCTGCCCGGCCAGCACCGTGCGGCTGGCATCGGTCAGGCGCAGTCCGCCGAAGGCCTCCGCGTCCACCTCCAGCAGGCCGCTGGCCACCAGCTGGCGGAACACCCCGCGCCACGCCTTGGCGTCCAGGTCCTTGCCGATGCCGTAGGTGCTTAGCTGGTGGTGGCCGAACTGCTGAATGCGCTCGCTTTCACTGCCGCGCAGCACGTCGATCAGGTGCACCGCGCCGAAGCGCTGCCCGGTGCGGTACACGCAGCTCAGGGCCTTGCGCGCGGCCTGGGTGGCGTCCCAGCTGGCGGCGGGCTGCAGGCAGTTGTCGCAGTTGCCGCAGGGCTGCGGGTAGGTTTCGCCGAAGCCGGCCAGCAGCACCTGGCGCCGGCACTGCATCGATTCGCAGTAGCCCAGCAGCTGGTCCAGCTTGCGCCGTTCCAGCTGCTTGCGCTCCTCGCCCGCTTCGGACTGCTCGATCATCTGCTTCAGCAGCACCATGTCGCCCAGTCCGTAGCAGAGCCAGGCTTCGGCGGGCTCGCCGTCGCGTCCGGCGCGGCCGGTTTCCTGGTAATAGCCTTCCAGCGACTTGGGCAGGTCGGTGTGGGCAACGAAGCGCACGTCCGGCTTGTCGATGCCCATGCCGAAGGCGATCGTGGCCACCATCACCACGCCGTCCTCGCGCAGGAAGCGGCGCTGGTTGTCGGCGCGCACTTTTGCATCGAGTCCGGCGTGGTAGGGCAGGGCCTTGAAGCCCTGATCGCAGAGGAACTCGGCGGTCTGCTCGACCTTCTTGCGCGACAGGCAGTAGACGATGCCGGCCTCGTCGCGGTGCGTGCCCAGGAAATCCAGCAGCTGGCGGCGCCCGTTGTCTTTCTGCACCACGACGTAGCGGATGTTGGGGCGGTCGAAGGAGCTGACGAAACGTCGGGCATCGTCCAGCTGCAGCCGCTCGGCGATCTCGCGCTGGGTGGGCGGATCGGCGGTGGCGGTGAGCGCGATGCGCGGCACCTCGGGCCAGCGTTCGTGCAGCACGGTGAGCTCGCGGTACTCGCGGCGGAAATCGTGGCCCCACTGCGACACGCAGTGCGCCTCGTCGATGGCGAACAGGGCGATCCGGGCGCGCTCCAGCAGGGACAGGAAGCGCGGGGTCAGCAGCCGCTCCGGGGCCACGTACAGCAGGTCCAGCTCGCCCTCCAGCAGCGCGCGCTCGACCCGGGCAGCGGACTCGGCGTCCAGGGTCGAGTTGAGGAACTCGGCGCGCACCCCGACCTGGCGCAGCGCCTCCACCTGGTCCTGCATCAGCGCGATCAGCGGCGAGATCACGATGCCGGTGCCATCGCGCAGCAGCGCCGGCACCTGGTAGCACAGCGACTTGCCGCCGCCGGTAGGCATAAGCACCAGCGCATCGTTGCCCGCGGTGATGTGTTCGATGATGGCCTGCTGCGGGCCGCGGAATCCGGCGTGGCCGAAGACGCGGTGGAGCAGTGCTTGGGGGGATTCCTGCATGGACACTAGGTTAGCAGGGTGTGTGGGTGGGGCATTGCCTGTTTTTGGCGTCGGATAAGTCCGAGTCAGCGGAAGTATCAGTAGGGATACGGAATGTGCTTGGGTGAGGTTTCCCCGGTGTGTTTCCGGCGGTGACTGTGCATTCTGTTTTTTTTGAGCATGAAGCGTTGACTAGTTTGGAGTTTTGAAGTGCGTTTCGCGCTTATGCGCGAGTCACTTTTCTTGTTTGGCCAAGAAAAGTAACCAAAAGAAGGCCACCCTGACGGCACGCCCTTCGCGCTGCGCGCTACGGGTCCGCAAACGCGGCGGGAATTTTCGGAAGCAGCCTCCTGCTGCTCCGAAAACGGCGCACATCCCTGTGCGCCGCCCCTGCGGGGTTATATCCACCCCGTTTACCGTGCCTTTAAGGGGCCGTCAGGAACATAGGCAAAAGAGCAGAAGCTGCAAGCATCTACGGTTGCCGTTGCCGTTGCCGTTGCCGTTGCGGATGCCGTGGCCGGGGCCGAGGCCGGGGCCTTTGCCGGGGGCGGAGCCGAAGCCGGAGGGGGGGGCTGGGCCGGGGCAGGGGCGGGG
>JAJAZJ010000060.1 GCA_026785795.1 Pseudoxanthomonas sp. | reverse complement strand
CCGCACCACGGCGCCCAGAAATCCACCAGCAGGGGCAGGTCCGAGCGGCTTGCGTGCGCGTCGAAGTTGCCTGCGTCCAGCGCGAAAGGCTGCGCCGTGAACAATGCGGACTTGCAGCGTCCGCAGACGGGTTTCTCCCCCAGCCGCGTTGCCGGCACGCGATTGAGTGCATGGCAGTGCGGGCAGGCGATGTTCAGGCTATCCGGGGGTGCAGCATTCATGCGCTTACCTAGTGTTGCCGACGCGGGCTGGACAGCATGCCGTAGTACAGCAGGGGAATCACTACCAGGGTCAGCGCGGTGGACACCAGGATGCCGAAGATCAGCGAGATCGCCAGTCCGTTGCCGCCCACGGCGGCTGCGAATGCAGTTCTCGCAGGCGATCCTGCTGCTGCAGCGCCGACTGGACCCCAGCACGCGCTGGCAATAGACCACGAGGTGGACCGAATGGCGCGGGGGCCGGCTGGCCGTCGCGCCCTAAGCCAACGAGCACCGATGGCAAGCACCTGCTATCAGCCCGCGGATTTCCCGCACACCCCGTATGCGCGGTGGTCGCTGGAGACCACAGATGGCCACAGCGATATGGTGCGCCTGGAGGGATTCGAACCCCCGACCAATGGCTTCGGAAGCCACTACTCTATCCGGCTGAGCTACAGGCGCACGGGACGCGCATTCTAACGGCAAACCCGCGCCGCGGCCCTGCTTACGGGCTGCGGCCGGCCTGCTAGGCTGGCGGCATGGGCTACGAACGCTATCAGGCCACCGGCACACCGCGCTGGGGCGAACGACTGGGGCAATACTGGAAACTGGTGCGCGGCGACCGCCCGGTCGGCGTGCTGCTGCTGCTGTGGCCCACCTGGTGGGCGCTGTGGGTGGCCGCGGCCGGAGTGCCGCCGCTGTGGACGCTGCTCGTGTTCAGCGCCGGCGTATGGCTGACCCGCTCGGCGGGCTGCGTGATCAACGATTACGCCGACCGCTGGCTGGACCCGCAGGTGGAGCGCACCCGCGGCAGGCCGCTGGCCAGCGGGCGCGTGTCTGGCCGCGAGGCGCTGGCGGTGTTTGCGCTGCTGATGGCGGTGGCGTTCGCGCTGGTGCTGACCCTCAACCGGCTGACCGTGATCCTGAGCATCGTCGGCCTGGTGCTGGCCGCCAGCTATCCCTACCTCAAGCGCTACACCTACCTGCCACAGGTCTACCTGGGCCTGGCCTTCGGCTGGGGCATCCCGATGGCCTTCGCCGCGGTGCAGGGCACGGTGCCGCCGGTGGCCTGGCTGCTGTACTGCGCCAACCTGCTGTGGGCCACCGCCTACGACACCTGGTACGCCATGGTCGACCGCGACGACGATATCCGCGCCGGTTCCCGATCCACGGCCATCCTGTTCGGCGACATGGACCTGGTGGCGCTGGGCATCCTGTACGCGCTGATGTTCGCCGCGCTGTGGCTGGCGGGCCGGCAGGCTGGCATGGGCGTGTATTACTGGGCCGGCATGGGTGTGGCGGCGCTGCTGGTGCTGCGGCAGTTCGTGATCGGGCGCGGGCGCGAGCGCGACGCCTGTTTTCGTGCGTTCCAGCAAAACCATTGGGTCGGGATGGCGATCTTCGCCGGCATCGCCGCGCACTACCTGCTGGCAGCACGCGTGCCAGCGGTCTAGCGGTGGCGAAACTGCCCCCAGCGCTGGCCGGGAGCAGGAGGATTCACGCGATTCTCTTCTGCAGCTTGCGCAAGCGCAGGGCCACGAAGATCTGCAGCGCGCCGTACAGCAGGGCGCCCACGCCGATCCAGATGGCGATGGTGGCCACGCCCACGTTGGGGTTGACGAAGAACCACACGCCCAAGGCGATGGCCAGCAGACCGCTCAGGGCTAGCAGCCATTCACCTTCCACGACCTTGCGGATCAGCACGGCGAACAGGACGCGGGCGAGACCCGCCAGGACTACAGCGCCAGCATCCACAGCAGGGCGCTGCCGAACTGTTCCGGGCCCATCACCGCCCACAGGCCGAAGCCGATCGACAGCAGGCCGTACAGGGCCAGGATCCAGTTGGGCAGGGCCACGTCCTTGCGGAAGATGCTGACCAGGCTGACCACGCCGTCGGCCAGCGACAGCACGCCAAAGCCCATGATCAGGAACAGCAGGGTCTGGCTTTGCCAGATAAAGGCGGCCAGGCCAAAGGCGATCGCGAACAGGCCGTACAGCAGGAACACCCACCCGCTGCGGGAAACCTCGGAACCGGCCAGGAAACTGTTTGTACTTATTGCACGCCCCTTCGGCTTGGCGCGGATTGCGCCGGATCACACGTGGATTGCGCATGGTCGCCAGGCCACTCCGCAGCGGCAGGCCAACACAGGCGCCGCGACGAGCCTGCACGATCCCTGTGACGCTTTGAGCCGCGCGCTACTGCCGCCCCTGGCATGCGACGACGCACTGCCCGCCGCAACCACGGTCTGGCTAAGGCACCCGTGCGCAGACCCAGGCATCCACTCGGGCCACGCCCGCGCGCAGCAGGGTCTTGGCCGCGGCCTGCAGGGTTGCGCCGGTGGTCATGACGTCATCGATCAGCACCACGTGGTCGGGCAACGTGGCCTCCCCGCCGATGGCGAAGGCGCGGCGCAGGTTGCGCTGGCGGGCCGCTGCGTCCAGCTCCGATTGCGGTGCGGTGGCGCGCGTGCGCACCAGCGCATTGGCCAGCAGCGGCACCTGCAGCGCGCGGGCCAGCGGCTTGGCCAGCTCCAGCGCCTGGTCGTAGCCGCGCTGGCGCAGGCGCTGCGGGTGCAGCGGGATGGGCAGCAGGGCCTGCGGCCGGGGCAAGTCGCGGCTGGCGTCCACCATCCACTCCGACAGCAGGCGCCCAGCGGCCAGGTCGTTGTGGAACTTGAAGCGCGGCACCAAGCGGTCCAGCGGGAAGCCGTACACGAAGACGGCGTGGGTCTCGGTCAGCGCCGGCGGGGTTTGCAGGCATTGGCCGCAGGTGCCCGGCACCGGCAGCGGGATCGCACAGCGCAGGCAGGCGCTGCGGTTCCAGGGCAGCGCGGCGGTGCAGGCCGCGCACAGGTCGCGGCCGCCCGCACCGCGCTCAGCGCAGACCAGGCAGCGCGGCGCAAACAGCGTGCGGCCGACGTTGCGCCACCACTTGTCAACTTTCGCGGCGTCCATGCGGTTGACAGCCCAGCTCCGGGTTTCCAGACTTGCCAGACTTTACCGCCGCCAGGCCGCCATGTCCGCTTCCAGCCCACTCTCCGCCCCCGCGCTGCGCCACGACTGGCAGCCCGCCGAACTGATGGCCCTGTTCGAGCTGCCGTTCCCCGAACTGCTGCACCGCGCCGCCAGCGTGCACCGCCAGCACTTCGATCCGGCCGAAGTCCAGGTCTCCACCCTGCTCTCGGTGAAGACCGGCGGCTGCCCCGAGGACTGCGCCTACTGCCCGCAGGCCCAGCGCTACCACACCGGGGTCGAGGCGCAGAAGCTGATGAGCACCGAGGCGGTGCTGGAGAAGGCGAAGCAGGCCAAGGCCGCCGGCGCCTCGCGCTTCTGCATGGGCGCGGCCTGGCGTTCGCCCAAGGACCGCGACATTCCCAAGGTCGCGGCGATGATCCGCGAGGTGAAGGCGCTGGGCCTGGAAACCTGCGCCACCCTGGGCATGCTCAGCGCGCCGCAGGCCGATGCGCTGAAATCCGCCGGCCTGGACTACTACAACCACAACCTGGACAGTGCGCCGGACTTCTATGGCGAGATCATCCACACCCGCGAGTACCAGGACCGGCTGGACACGCTGGAGCACGTGCGCGACGCCGGCATGAAGACCTGCTGCGGCGGTATCGTCGGCATGGGCGAAAGCCGCGCCCAGCGCGCCGGCCTGCTGCTGGCGCTGGCCAACCTGCCGGCGCATCCGGATTCGGTGCCGATCAACCGGCTGGTGCAGGTGCCAGGCACGCCGCTGCACGGCACCGCCGAGCTGGACCCGTTCGAGTTCGTGCGCACCATCGCCATCGCCCGCATCAGCATGCCGCGTTCCATGGTGCGGCTGTCGGCAGGGCGTGAATCCATGAACGACGAGCTGCAGGCGCTGTGTTTCGCCGCCGGCGCCAATTCGATCTTCTACGGTGAAAAACTGCTGACCACCGGCAATCCGGACGTGGAGCGCGACCAGGCCCTGTTCGCCCGCCTGGGCCTGCGTCCGATGCCGCTGCCCGCCCCCAGCGCAACCGTGCATGCGGATATCGTTGAAGGCACGCACGCCTGCGGGCGTGCGGCGTGAGCGGCAGGATCCTGGTGATCAGTCGCTGATCGTTCGATCAAACGCCTTTCCCCATCCCTCTACCACCAGCAGCCAGGCGCCCACCTCCGAACCATGCCCCGTCCCAATCTCCACGACCGCATCCTCGCCCTGCGCAAACTGCGCATCGCCCAGGGGCGCGTGCGCGTGCGCCGGACCATCGCCCGGCGCGATGGCGTGCGGGTGGAAGTGGATGGGCGCTGGCTGACCGAATTCTGCGGCAACGACTACCTGGGCTTGTCGCAACAATACGAGGTGGTGACCGCGCTGCAGGACGCCGCTGCGCGCGACGGCGCCCGCGCCCGCGCCCCGCACCAGATAACCGGCCCAAACCCCCGGCCCCACCCCCGGGCGCGCGCACTGACCCAGAGGCGGGGG
>JAJAZJ010000059.1 GCA_026785795.1 Pseudoxanthomonas sp. | reverse complement strand
GGCGCCGGCCCTGCGGGCGCGACCACCGCGATCCGCCTTGCGCAAGCGGGTTGGTCAGTGGCGCTGGTGGAGAAGCGTGACTTCCCGCGCCGCAAGGTGTGCGGAGAGTGTATCGCCGCGACCAACCTGCCGCTGCTGGACGCGTTGGGCATCGGCGACGCATTCCGAGAGATTGCCGGGCCGGAGCTGCGCCGGGTTGGCCTGTTCGTGGGCAAGCGAAGGATCATCGCGCCCTTGCCCCCGCTTGCTGCAGGTCCGCACCGATGGGGTCGTGCGCTGGGGCGCGAACATCTGGATACCCTTCTGCTGGGTCGCGCAGCGGAGCTTGGGGCGTGCGTCTGGCAGCCCTGGACGGTGAAGCACGAGGAGCACGACGGCGAGCAGCACGCCTGCACGCTGGTGCGCACCGGCGGCAGCGATACGATGCGCCTGTGCGCGCCGGTCCTGATCCGGGCGCACGGCTCCTGGGAACCCGAGCCTGACGCGCACGCGAACGCGCAGAAAGGTGCGCGCGTGGCGCATCGCGCAGGCGATCTGTTCGCTTTCAAGGGTACGTATCGTGATGCGCGCATCGAGCCGGGCCTGCTGCCGGTCCTGGCCTTCAGCGGCGGCTATGGCGGCATGGTGCTGGGCGAGCACGGCCTGACGACGGTAGCATTCTGCATCCGCCGTGACACGCTGCACGCGCAGCGCGCCCTCTGCCCCGGGAGCAAGGCAGCGCTGGCCGCACTGGAGCATGTGCAGACGCAGTGCACGGGCGTGGGCGATGCGTTGAAAGACGCGACGCAAGTGGGGGATTGGCTCGCGGTCGGCCCGATCCAGCCCGGCGTTCACGCGCCCTGGCGCGCCGACGGCAGTTTCGCGGTCGGCAACCTGGCCGGCGAGGCGCATCCCATCTTCGGCGAAGGCATCAGCATGGCGATCCAGTCGGCATGGCTGCTGTGCGACCGGCTGCTGACGCAACCTGCGCGCCTTTCTACGCACGATGCTTCCCCCGGGCAGATCGCAGAGATCGGCCACGATTACGCGCGCAGCTGGCACGGTCAGTTTGCCCCGCGCATCCGCCTGGCTGCGGTGTGCGCGCATCTGGCCATGCGCCCGCAGGCGGCCAGTGCGCTGCTGCCGGTGCTGCAGGCAGCGCCCGGACTGCTGACCCTGTGTGCGCGGGCCGCTGGAAAAGTACGCCAGCCGCGGATTTCACAGAGCGAACGCATCATCCATCCCCAACCGAACGGAGCACGGTTATGAGTAACCCGACCACTGACGGCCAGACCTTTGCCGTATTGCGCGACCTGATCGCCAAGGATCACGCCGTTGCGCCGGAGACACTGACGCCGGAGACGCCATTGAAGTCACTGGAAATCGATTCGCTCTCGCTGATCGAGCTGATCTTCACGCTTGAGGAGCGATTCGATGTCGTTGCGGACAAGGTGCCCGAAGATCTGCCGACGCTGGGCAGCGTGGCCGACTATATCGATGGCCTGATCGCGGCGCGCCCGGCGGCCAACGACCACGGCGCGCCGGCAAGCTGATGTCCGCGCGCCGCGTCGCCGTCACCGGTCTGGGCGTGATTTCGCCCTTGGGCAACGACGAGGTCAGCTTCTTTGATGGCCTGCAGGCCGGGCGCTCGGGCGTGTGCAGGCTTGATACGCCGTTTTCCGAGCGTCTGTCCACGCGCATCGGCGCACCGGTTGCGCTCGACGGCAGCGCCTGCTTTTCACCGCCAAAATTGCGCATGCTCGATCGCGTGTCGCAGTTCGCGCTGGTCGCCGCGCAGCAGGCCGTGGGGGGCGCTGGCTCCGGCGTGTTCGACGGCGGACACGAGCGGACAGGCGTGTTCCTGGGCACCGGGATGGGTGGCGGGCAGACCGTCGACGACGGCTATCGCGCGCTCTACGCCGACGGAGCCGCGCGGCTTCCGCCCTTCAGCGTGCTGATGGCGATGAATCACGCCGCCGCCGCATGGATCGGGATCGAGTACGGGCTGTGCGGCCCCAACCTGACGTACTCCACCGCCTGCTCGTCGTCCGCCGTGGCTATCGGCGAAGCCTGGCGGCGCATCCGCGACGGTGAGACGGACGTGATGCTGGCCGGCGGCAGCGAGGCGCCGCTGAACCTCGGCACGCTCAAGGCATGGGAGGCGCTCAGGACGCTTGCGACCGAGGATGCCGACGATCCTGCCGCCTCCTGCAAACCGTTCGCACTTGATCGCAGCGGGATGGTGCTGGGCGAAGGTGCAGCGGTCCTGGTGCTGGAGGAATGGGAACACGCGCAGCGCCGCGGTGCGCGTATTCGGGGCGAACTGATCGGCTATGGACTGTGCACCGACTCCACCCACATGACCCACCCCACGGTCCAGGGGCAGGCGCGCGCGATGGCGCTGGCGCTTGAATCGGCGGCGATCGACGCGAGCGCAGTCGGCTACATCAACGCCCACGGCACCGGCACCGCGGCCAATGACGTGACCGAGACCCGAGGGATACGGGAGGTGTTCGCCGCGCACGCTGACCGCGTACCGGTCAGCTCGACCAAGTCCATGCATGGCCACCTGCTGGGCGCTGCGGGCGCGCTGGAGCTGGTAGCGACCCTGTTGGCGCTGGAGCGCGGCACGCTGCCGCCCACCATCAACCTGCGCAACGCCGACCCCGCCTGCGATCTGGACTACATCAGCCAGGGCGCGCGCAAGGTCTCCGGGGTAGATGTGGCGATGAGCAACGCGTTTGCTTTCGGCGGCACCAACGCGGTGCTGGTGTGCCGGTCGGCGGCCTCCGCCGAAGCGTAGAGAGCCGCGCCGCGTATCTGTGGGATGGAAATGCGGAGGGTGGCGATTGAACAGGCCGCAAATCAATCCTCGTGCGGTATCGGGTCCGGGTTGCGGTCCCAGCCGACCATCAAGAGCGTCGCCAACACGCCGAGGGCCAGGCCAGTCCACGGGTCGAAGAATGCCAGGCCGGCGCCAATCAACAGCACCGTGCCCCTCGATGTGTTGTTGCGCGGCATCGCCATGGCCACATACGCGCAGGCGAAGGCCGTGAGCATCAAGGTCAATGCCAATGCGACATTCAATAATGGCTGCAGGCCGGTCAGCAGCGGCTTGAGGAAGAACATGAGCGGTATACCCATCACGTAGTACGAAATCAAACCGCTGTGGAGACTGTTCATTTCCCCTTTGCCCTGGGTCCAACGCTGCACGATGATCACCTGCACGCCGGTCCACAGCGCACCTTGGGTCGGGAAGAACGGTGCAACAAGCCCAAGCACACCGTTACGGATACCGACCGACAGGTGGGTGCGCGTCGGGTTGATGTCGATTCGCTCGTCATTGCGCTTGCTGAGGCCGTCACGCAGCACTTCATTGCCGGTGACGATGTCGCCGAACAGAATCACATAGGTGATAAGCGCCAGCGGGATAGCGTGAAAGAACATCTCGACGCTGGGCCAGCCAATGGCAAAGGGCGACATCTTGGCAAAGGCTTCGCCTACTGGCGGAATCAGAATGCCCCACTGGATGTCATAGGAGATCTCTCCCACCATCGGGCCCACGATCGCGGCAGCCAGGAAGCCCGGCAGCAGGCCAAGCGCGGCAATCATCGCAATAGGGCGATATTTTCCCTTGAGTTTCTGCATTGGCAGGGAAAAGGAAAAAATCAGGCACAGCCCACAGGCCAGCATGATGCTGATGGGCTGGGTTTCCACCAGCGCCGGGGTGTTTCCGTCACCGACGAATATCCGGTAAACCGCGGCAATCGCGGCGCCCAGGATAATGCCGGCCTTGAGCGTGTCCGGAAGCCAGATGACCAGCTTCTTACCCAGGCCGGTGACCCCCAGTATCACCAGCAGTACCGCAAAGTTGAGCGAGAGCGCCGTCATGACCTGAAAGCGGCTGACTGGATCGTCATAGCCGGTCAGCACGAAGGTCAGCACCAGCGGCAGCGCCGGGGTGATCCACCCGGGGGCATACGGCTCGCCAAAGAAGATCAGCGCCGAGCCGATCAGCAGCGAATGGATCATGGAAACCGCAATGGCTTGTTCAAACGTCAAGCCGAAGGCGCCGGTCATGATGGGCACAAGCGCCAAGCCGGTTGCCGCCGCTACCAGAAACCCCTGCAGGCCCTCTTGCCAGTAAAACCTGGTGTGGTAGAAGGGCAAACGGAAGGTGAAAGGCCCCCAGCGCCAACCGGGCAATTCAGGCTTGGACATAACGGACTCCCCATCACGTTGCGATTGTTTTTGCGTGTCCTGCTCTCACCCGCCCTCGAAGAACGCCTGCAGCGCCTCATCGTAGGCTGGGAAGTCCTGCACGTTACTATGCTGGGCATCCGGCAGGTAGAGCACGGTCGGCGGCTGCGGCAGCGCGGCGACAAGGGTTTCGGCATGCGCGGGCGGGATCACGGCGTCCTGCCCGGCGATCACCACCAGCACCGGCATCGCCAGCGTCGTGGCGAGCAACACGCTCTCGAACGGGTCCTTCATCAGCCAGCGCAGCGGAAACAGTGGGTAGTGGGCCTGCCCCACCGCCAGAATGCTGTCGAACGGAGTGATGAGGCCCAGCCGGCGCACCGGCCGCACCGCCGCCACGTGGACGCCCACGGCGCTGCCCAAGCTGCGGCCCAGCACGTCAACGGCCGCGTGTGCCCCTGCCGCATGGTCGAACAGTGCGATGGCATCCGCCGCCAGCGCGGCCTCGCTGGGCAGGCCGGTGCTGAGGCCGTAGCCGCGGTAGGCGACCAGGTACACCGTATGGCGCGGGAACAGCCGGCGCATCTCGTCGCGGTTCAGCGACACGTCTTCGGCATTGCCGCCGAAGTACAGCAGCGCATCGGCTTGGCCGGGGTTCACGACCCAGCCGCGCAGCAGCGCGCCGTCCACCGGGAACTCGAAGTCGGCGGCCGAGCTGGGCTGCTGGGTGAACTGCGGGTAGAACAGCAGGCTGCGCTGCTGCAGGTACATCAGCGTCAGCAGCGCCGCGTAGCCAAGCACAGCCGCGCAGCCTAGCAGGAGAAGGAAGCGCAAGGG
>JAJAZJ010000058.1 GCA_026785795.1 Pseudoxanthomonas sp. | reverse complement strand
TGATCGGCGGCATGGTCCTGGCCTTGGTCACCATCTTCAAGCAGACCTGGGCACCGGTCACCGCGCCAATGTATGCGCTGGTCGAAGGCTTTTTCCTGGGCGCGATCTCCGCCATGTACAGCCATCTGTATGAGGGCATCGTGCTGCAGGCGGTCATGCTGACCATCGGCACCCTGTTCGCCATGCTGTTCGCCTACCGCACCGGCCTGATCAAGGTGACCGAGAAGTTCAAGATGGGCGTGGTTGCCGCCACCGGTGGCATCTTCCTGGTCTATCTGGCAACCATCGTGCTGGGCCTCTTCGGGATCAGCGTGCCCTTTATCCACGAGTCCGGGTTGGTCGGCATCGGCTTCAGCCTGTTCGTGATCGTGATCGCGGCCATGAACCTGGTGCTCGACTTCGACTTCATCGAAAAGGGCGCCGAACAGGGCGCACCCAAGTACATGGAGTGGTACGGCGCCTTCAGCCTGATGGTCACCCTGGTGTGGCTGTACCTGGAGTTCCTGCGCCTGCTTTCCAAGCTGCAGTCCCGCTGAAGCGGGGCCGCAGTCGCAATACGAAAAGGGCGCCTGGTGCGCCCTTATTCTTTGCTCAGTTTTTTGGCTGCCGGCCCTGAAGCAGGGGCCGGAACAGCAGCGACAGGGGCCACGCCCGAGCACGCAACAACGGACGCCGCGCGATCCGGATGATCTATCTGGGCATGCAGCCAAGGCTGCCTGACCGCAGTCAGAGCCGGCTGGCGATGGCCCGAGCGAACGACAGGGTGGTGCCTTCGCCGCCCAGGTCCGGGGTGACGGAATCCCTGGCTTCCAGCGTGGCCACAATCGCCTTGCGCAGGCGCTCGGCGTTCTGCGGCTGGCCAATGTGGTCCAGCATCTGGGCCGCGCCCAGCAGCAGCGCGCAGGGGTTGGCGATGCCCTTGCCGGCGATATCGGGCGCGGAGCCGTGCACGGCTTCGAAGATCGCCACTTCGCTGCCGATGTTGGCTCCCGGGGCCAGGCCCAGCCCGCCCACCAGTCCGGCGCACAGGTCGGAAATGATGTCGCCGAACAGGTTGGTGGTGACGATGATGTCGAACTGCTCGGGGCGCATCACCAGCTGCATGCAGGTGTTGTCCACGATCATCTCGTTGCATTCAATGTCGGGGTACAGCGCGGCTACCTCGCGCGCCACCTTCAGAAACAGGCCCGAGGTCGACTTCAGGATGTTGGCCTTGTGCACGATGGTGACCTTCTTGCGTCCGGTCTTGCGTGCCAGCTCGAAGGCATAGCGCACGATGAGCTCGGAGCCCTTGCGGGTGATTCTCTGCATCAGCAGCGCGGTTTCGCCATCCTCGGACACGCTCTGCCCTTCGCCGATGTAGGCGCCCTCGGTGTTCTCGCGCACGATGATCAGGTCCACGCCGCTGGGAAAGCGCGACTTGGTGTTGGGGAACGACTTGGCCGGTCGCACGTTGGCATACAGGTCGAAGTGGCGGCGCAGGGCAACGTTTATCGAGCTGAACCCCTCGCCGACGGGGGTGGTCAGCGGACTCTTCAGCGATACCTTGTTGCGGCTGATGGAGTCCAGGGTGGCCTGCGGCAGCAGCTCGCCGTGCTTTTCCAGCGCAACCAGCCCCGCGTCGGCCTCTTCATAGGCCAGCCCGGCGTGGAGTGCGTTGAGCACGAACAGGGCGGCTTCCATGATTTCAGGGCCGATGCCATCGCCGCGGATAACGGTGATCGTCTGGGTCATTGCTTGGGGTTCCGAACGTGGGGCGCGCAGGAAACTCACGACGCGCGGGGCAAATGCTGCCGCATATTATGCCCGATTGTGCGCCGGTCCCCGCCTTGGCAGCAGGCCTCTGCAGGCCGGATGGCTCGCCGGGAGCGGGCTGCGCGCGCCCGGGCTACGCGTGGTCGTGTGCGGCCGGCGTGCCGGTTGTTCCAGCCTCCAGCTGGTCCAGGAAATCCACGGCGCGCCGCAGGTGCGGGATGACGATGGAACCGCCCACCACCAACCCGACCGAAAAAGCCTCGAAGAATTCCGCACGGCTGACCCCGGCGTCGCGGCACTGGGCCACGTGGTAGCTGATGCAGTCATCGCAGCGCAGGACCAGTGACGCCACCAGCCCCAGAAGCTCCTTGGTCTTCACGTCCAGCGCACCGGCCTGGTAGGTCTGGGTGTCAAGGGCAAAGAAGCGCCGCACGACCTGGTTGGGCTCGGCCAGAATGCGTTCGTTCATGCGCTCGCGGAACGCGGTAAATTCAGCCAGACGTGCAGCTTCGTCGTTGCTGCTCATGCCGGGTCGCGCCCTTCCAGCGTGGCCAGCAGCGGCTCGAATTTCCCGGCCCGATGGAGCGCTATCATGTCGTCATACCCGCCCACGTGGGTCTCGCCGACGAAGATCTGAGGCACGCTGGTGCGGCGGGTCCTGGCCATCATCGCCTCGCGCGCGGCAGGGTCGGTGTCGATGCGGATTTCCCGCCAGGTCTGGCCCTTGCTCTTCAGGAAGTTCTTGGCCGCCACGCAATACGGGCAGACGGCCGAACTGTAGATGATGATTTCCTGCTTTTCGGCTGCTGTGGTTGCGTTCACGGGAATTATCGGCCTGATGGATGGTCTTAGGAGACTACGTTGGCCTGACAGCGCGTGGCCAGCCCGCATTATGGATGCCTGCGGATTAACCAGCTATTCACCCGTGCCGGGTGCATAGCGGTCATCCTGACGCCCGAGCACCGTTGCATCACCTTTTCGGAGTATTGCTTGCGCCCTGCCCTGCTCGCCCTGGCTCTGACCCTCAGCATTGCGGCCCCGCTTGCCCCGGCGCAGGAATCCAGGCTACCCGACATCGGCTCCTCCGCCGGCGAACTGCTGACGCCTGCCCGCCAGGCCGAGTACGGCGGCATGATGCTGCGCGAACTGCGCAATTACGGCTACCTGCTGGAGGACCCGCTGCTTGACGAGTGGCTCCAGCGCATGGGCGGCCGACTGGGCGCGGACAGCGACCAGCCGCGGCAGCCATACCGTTTCTTCCTGCTGCGCGATCGGCAGATCAACGCGTTTGCCACCCTGGGCGGCTACATCGGGGTCAATGCGGGACTGATCCTCACCGCGGAACAGGAGGACGAAGTGGCCGCGGTACTGGCGCATGAAATCGCCCACGTCACCCAGCAGCACGTGTTGCGCGGGGTGGAGCGGGCCCAGCGCGACCAGATTCCTATCCTGCTGGGCATGCTGGGGGCCATCGTGCTGGCCCAGAGCGCTGGCGGCACGTCCAGCGGAGATGCCTCGCAGGCAGCCATGGTCAGCGCAATGGGCCTGATGCAACAGCGCCAGATCGACTACACGCGTTCCAACGAGTCCGAAGCCGATCGCGTGGGCATCCGCACCCTGGCCCGTGCGGGCTACGACCCCGATGCCATGGCCGGCTTCTTCGAACGCATGTCCCAGGCCAGCCGCGGCAACCGTGGGGGTGACCGCGAGCTGACCCCCGACTATCTGCGCACCCACCCGGTCACCACCACCCGCATCAGCGAGGCACGCGAGCGTGCCGAGCAGATTGACCGCGAACAGAACCTGACCGTCACCACCACCACGCCGGGCGGCAGCCTGACCGAGCGCATCCCGCGCCGACCGGCCAATACGCCGCCCGGGATGCTCAACCCGATGCTGCCCGATGCGCTGCGGCCCCTGTTGGCAGACCTGCCCAAAGGCGGCACCGGCCAGTTCGACTGGGCCAGGGAGCGCCTGCGCGTGCTCAGCGCGGACACCCCGGTAGCGGCCGTGGCCGAATACGAACGCATCCGCCAGGCCAGCCCCACCGGCCTGGGCGATGCACAGAAATACGGGCTGGCGCTGGCCCGTATGCGCGCCAACAACCCGTCCGCCGCCGCCGCTGACCTGGCGCCGCTGCTGGAAAAGCACCCCGGCAGCCTGTGGCCCGCGCTGGCCCTGGCCGAGGCCGAGTCGCGCAGCGGCCGCTATGCCGCCGCCAACCAGCGCTTCGCCGCGATGCTGCGCCAGGCCCCGGACAACCGCGCCATCGCCCTCACCTATGCCCGGATACTGAACGAACAGGGCGGCGGCGAGGCCGGCAAGCGGGCCCAGGCCGTGCTGCGACCGCTGGCCGCCAGTTCCGCCGATGACCCGGTGTTCCAGCAAGGTCTTGGACGTGCCAACGAACTGGCCGGAGATCAGGCCCGTGCCGGCGAAGCCTACGCTGAGGCCGCCTACCTCAACGGCCGTGCCGAACAGGCCCTGCTGCAGCTGCAGAACCTTAAAAAACGCGAAGACCTGGACTACTACGCCCGGGCCCGCATCGATGCCCGGATCGCCGCTATCACCCCGGAGGTGCTGGAACTGCACCGCCAGGGGATCAAGGACCCGGACCTCAAGCGCCGTTGAACGGGCAGATGCAATGTCTTCGTCATGATCGGATGAGGGCTTTCCGGCACTTTCTGGCATCTGTCACCGGAAAGACATAAAAACGTCGTTTACTTGCAGGCAATGGGCCTTGGTGCCACGGTAGCGGCAGGCTGGAGATGACATGCAGAAGCACATCCTGATCGTCGACGATGAACCCGCGATCCGCGACATGGTGGCGTTCGCCCTGCGCAAGGGGGATTTCGAGCCCGTGCATGCCGGCGATGCGCGCGAGGCGCAGAACGCCATCGCCGATCGCGTGCCCGACCTGATCCTGCTGGACTGGATGCTGCCTGGCACCAGCGGCCTGGAGCTGGCGCGCCGCTGGCGCAAGGATGCGATGACCCGTGATGTGCCCATCATCATGCTCACCGCGCGCGGGGAAGAGAACGACCGCGTCGGTGGACTGGAAGCCGGGGTAGACGATTACGTGGTGAAGCCATTCTCCGCCCGCGAGCTGCTGGCCCGGATCCGGGCAGTCTTGCGCCGCTCGCGCGAGGACGACGAGGACGGCAGCATCGCGGTAGGCAGCCTGCGTATCGACGGCGCAGCGCACCGGGTGTTCGCCGGCAATGCGCCAGTGGCCATCGGGCCCACCGAATACCGCCTGCTGCATTTCTTCATGACCCACCCCGAGCGCGTCTACAGCCGCAC
>JAJAZJ010000057.1 GCA_026785795.1 Pseudoxanthomonas sp. | reverse complement strand
GGCCGGATTCAAGCCGGTGCGGGTGGTTGCGCGCCTGGTGCCTAAAAGCGGCCCGGCGGTCGAGCAGTCGTTTGCGTGGAAAGATGCCGTGGTCGGCGCTGCAGAGGCCGGCGCTTGAACGCGGCCGCCGCTGGCCCCATGCTTCAGCCCATGAGTACGCTAGTTCCCTTGCCAAGCACCCCCCGGCCCGGCAGCAATCCGGCCCCGGACTACCAGTCGTTGGACCGGCCGCTGAACTTCACCGGCGCGGCCGCGGCCAAGGTGCGCGAGCTGATCCAGGAAGAAGGCAATGCGGCGCTGTCGCTGCGCGTGTACATCCAGGGCGGCGGGTGCTCCGGCTTCCAGTATGGCTTCGAGTTCGACGAAAACCGCGCCGACGACGACGTGGCGGTGGAAACCGACCAGGCCACCCTGCTGATCGACCCGCTCAGCCTGCAGTACCTGCTGGGCTCGGAGGTGGACTACAGCGAAAGCCTGCAGGGCGCGCAGTTCGTGATCCGCAACCCCAACGCCAAGACCACGTGCGGCTGCGGCAGCAGTTTCAGCATGTGAGGCGGTCATGGGCAGCGGGTATCATCCCCGTGCAGTGACCGAAAACCGCCCCCGATTCCCCGCAGAGCTTTCCGGTTTCGCCTTCAGCGGCGAAACCCTGACCCGTGCCGACGCTTTGCGTGACGATCCTGCCGCACTGGCCGGGCTGTGGCCACAGGCGCGGGTGATCGTGCTGGAAGCCGATGGCAGCGCCCTGGCCGATGCCGGCGGGCAGCTGCTGGTGGTCAGCGGCGCCGAACTGGGTGGCGGACCCGGCACGGCGCTGTTCCTGGGCATGCTGGACGAATCAGCCTGGTTCAGCGTGGATGCGGAAGCAGTTCTCCTGACTGCGCCACAGCGCGTGGACCTGCGCCGCGCCGCTGCCGCCTGGCCGGCGGCGCTGTCCGGCGCCTTCGCCTTCGCCCGGGCCATGCAGCATTGGCGTTCACGGACGCGCCATTGCGGCATCTGCGGCGGCGCCAATGAATTCCGCCGCGGCGGCTACGTGGCGCGCTGCAGCGCGTGCGGCAACGAACAGTATCCGCGCGTTGACCCGGCGGTGATCGTGGCGGTGAGTGACGGCCCGCGCTTGCTGCTCGGTCGCCAGGCTTCGTGGCCACCGCGCCGCTATTCACTGGTCGCCGGCTTCGTGGAGCCGGGCGAGTCGCTCGAGCAGACGGTGGTGCGTGAAGTGTTGGAGGAAACCCAGGTGCGGGTGCGTAGCTGCCGCTACCTGGGCGCGCAGCCGTGGCCGTTTCCCGGGGCCTTGATGCTGGGCTTTATCGCCGATGCAGAAGCCGATCCGCCCTGCGTGGACGGTGAGCTGGAGGACGCCCGCTGGTTCAGCGTCGAAGAAATCGCCGCGGCGCGCCAGCGCGAGTTCGATCCGGGCAGCGACGAGGTGGGCATCCTGCTCGCACCACGGATCTCGATCGCGCGCTCCCTGATCGAGCACTGGTACCTGGGCAGGCTGCAGGGGCAAGCCTCCTGATGCGCAGGGTTCATTGCGACCGATGCGTGGCCGACCAGCACGGCCCGGCCACGCTAGAATCCGCCAAGGAGGGCCGCCCATGCTGATCACCCTGATCGCCGTCATCGTTGCCCTGGTGCTGGGCCACGTGGCGCCTGCACTGGTGGGATCGGCGCGGGCGTTCACCTGGTATGGGCAATGGCTGCAATGGCTGGGCGCCAAGTTTGGCGAGAGCGCTTTCTGGAAAGGCCGCTACGGCATCGTGCTGGCCCTGGTGCCGGTGCTGCTGGGCGTGGCCCTGCTGCAGTGGCTGCTGCATGCACCGCTGCTGGGCCTGCCTGGCCTGCTGTTCTCGGTGCTGGCGCTGGTCTACGCCTGGGGGCCTCGCGACCTGGACGTCGACGTGGAAGCCATCATCGATGCCCACGACCCGACCAGCCGCCAGGCAGCAACCGCTCATCTTTTTCCGCACGGCGCGGCGGTGGTGAGTGACGGCCCGGCCCTGGTCGGAGCCGTGTTCCGAAGTGCGCAGCAGCGCTGGTTCGGCGTGCTGTTCTGGTTCCTGCTGCTCGGTCCGGTGGGCGCGTTGCTGTACCGCTTGAGCGCGCTGGCAGGCGAAGGCGAATTCGCGCAGATCTTGCCGCCGGAAACGCTGGCCGGGGTGCGCGCGCTGCATGCTGTGCTGGACTGGCCGGTGGCACAGCTGATGACCCTGTCGCTGGCGCTGGTGGGCAACTTCGATCCGGTGTTCAACGCCTGGCGCGAAGCACGCGGCAACAGCCTGCAGCTGGACACCGGTTTCCTGGCCGCTGCCGCGCGCGCCAGCGTGCGCAGCGAGCTGGCCGAAGAGGCCGAGGACTACACCGAGCAGGGCATGGTCCCGCTGATGCGGGAACTGCCGGAGCTGCGCGACGCCATGAGCCTGGTGTGGCGCATCCTGCTGCTGTGGCTGGCAGTGCTGGCGCTGTTCGTGATCGCCGGCTGGGTGAGCTGAAACCAACCTTGTAGGAGCTGCGCAAGCTGCGCCCGGAAATCATACCCCGGCATGCCAGCTGCGGTTGGCGAATTGGCGAGGTCGCAGCTTTCGCAG
>JAJAZJ010000056.1 GCA_026785795.1 Pseudoxanthomonas sp. | reverse complement strand
GGGCGCGCGATGGAGATCGTCTACGGTGAATCCGACCTTGCGCGCTATGTGCGCGATGCGGTCAAGGTCTCCAACGATTCGCCGGTGCTGCTGGACCGTTTCCTCGACAATGCGGTCGAGGTCGACGTGGACATCATCGCGGACAGCACCGGCGCCGTGCTGGTCGGCGGGGTGATGGAGCACATCGAGGAAGCCGGCGTGCACTCCGGCGATTCATCGTGCTCGCTGCCGCCGTACTCGCTGTCGGCCAAGACCCAGGCCGAGCTGCGTCGGCAGGTGGTCGAGTTGGCCAAGGCGCTGGACGTAGTTGGCCTGATGAACACCCAGTTCGCCATCCAGACCAGTGATGCAGGCGACGACACCATCTTCCTGCTGGAGGTCAATCCGCGCGCCTCGCGCACCGTTCCGTTCGTGTCCAAGGCCACCGGCATGCCGCTGGCCAAGATCGCGGCCCGCTGCATGGCCGGCAAGTCGCTGGCCGCGCAGGGCGCCCTTACGGAAATCGTGCCGCACTACTACTCGGTGAAGGAAGCCATCTTCCCGTTCGCCAAGTTCCAGGGCGTGGACCCGATCCTGGGCCCGGAAATGCGCTCCACCGGCGAAGTGATGGGCGTGGGCCGCCACTTCGGCGCAGCGTTCGCACGGGCGCAGGAAGCCGGCGGCATCCGCGCACCGAAGGTCGGCAAGGTATTCCTGTCGGTACGCGACCCTGACAAGTCGCGGGTGTTGCCGGTGGCCAGGGACCTTATCGATCTGGGCTATACGCTGGTGGCCACCCGTGGCACATGCGCCTGGCTGCAGCAGAATGGCTTTGACTGCGAATTCATCCACAAGGTCGTGGAAGGCCGCCCGCACATCGTGGACCTGATCAAGAACGGTGAAATCGTGTATATCGTGAATACCACCGAAGGTCGCCAGGCCATTTCGGACTCGTTCTCGATCCGTCGCGAGGCGCTGCAGCACCGCGTGACCTATTCCACCACGATTGCCGGCGCGCGTGCGCTGGTGCATTCACTGGAGTTCCGCGGCACCGGCCCGGTATGGGCGCTGCAGGAACTGCACAAGGAGCTGAAGGCGTGAGGACATTGCCATGAGAGCACCGTTGACACTGAAGGGTTCGCAGCGCCTGCGCGAGGAGCTGGAGCAGCTGAAATCGGTGAAGCGTCCGGAAGTCATCACCGCCATCGCCGAAGCGCGGGCCCACGGCGACCTGAAGGAGAACGCCGAGTACCACGCCGCCCGCGAGCAGCAGAGTTTCATCGAGGGCCGCATCAAGCAGCTGGAGAGCGAGCTGTCGCACGCCGAAGTCATCGACGTGGCCCAGCTCAACGCCGGCACCCGGGTGGTGTTCGGCGCCCAGGTGACCCTGGCCGATGTGGAAACAGACGAAGAGAAGCAGTACCAGATCGTGGGCGACCTTGAAGCGGACATCAAGCTGTCGATGATCGCCATTTCCTCGCCGCTGGCGCGGGCCCTGATCGGCAAGCATGAAGGCGACTCGGTGGTGATCGACGCGCCCGCCGGGCAGCGCGAATTCGAAATCGTCAGCGTCGCGTACGCGGGCTGAAGCGGCCAATGGCGTCGGCCACGCTGCTGTTGCCTGCACGCACACGCTTCGCGGGCGAGCCGCTGCCTGCGGCGCTCGCGCTGGCGCTGGCACGCGCAGATAGCAGCAGTGGCGAGGCGGGCGTGGCCGCGCAGTTGCGACGGCACTTCCAGCTGCTCCCCGACCACTGGCCGGTGGCGGCGCTCACCCGGCAGCGCGATGCGGCTGATGCCGAAAATTCGACCTGGCTGCGGGTAGAGCCTGCCCACGTCGCGCCCGACCGCGGCGGCGCGCGCATGCTTTCCTACGGCGACGCTCTGGGCCTGGACGCCGAGGACACGGTGCAGCTGCTGCCGGCGCTGAAGCCCGTGTTCGGCGACGCCGGCTTCACCCTGGACGCACCGCGGCCCGCACGCTGGTACCTGCGCCTGCCGCGCGAAGCCAAACTGCCCGTGTTTGCAGCGCCCGAGGACGTGCTGGGGGACGACCTGTTCGCGCACCTGCCTGAAGCCGAGCTCGGCCGGCGCTGGCGCGCCCTGCTCAACGAGGCGCAGGTGATCCTGCATAACCATCCGTGGAATGAGCAGCGCGTAGCGGCAGGCAAGCTCTCGGTCAACTCGCTGTGGTTCTGGGGCGCCGGCGTGCTGCCTGACGCGGTGCGCAGCCGCTACCGCCAGGTCAAGAGCAAGGATGCGCTGGTCCAGGCCCTGGCCGGTGCCGCCGGCGTGGTGGAGGGCGCAGCGGATGGGCAGGAAGTGGACGCGCTGGTCGACCTTCGCCACCTGCGCTCGCTGAACACGCTGGACCAGGAAGCGGTGCAGCCGCTGCTGCAGGCATTGGAGCGGCGGGAGTTGGAAATGCTGGGCCTGGACTTCGAGGATGGCGCCGGTTTCAACGTGCGCAGGGGGCAGCGCTGGCGCTTCTGGCGACGACCCCTGGCCAGCCTGTCCGCATGAGTGTCCCGCCACGGATCGTGCGGCGCACGGTCGCGGAGGCGGGCGACTGGCCGGACAGCGTGCCGACGCTGCTGCAGCGGGTCTACGCAGGCCGCGGCGCGCTGTGCATGGAACAGGCACAGCCCAGGCT
>JAJAZJ010000055.1 GCA_026785795.1 Pseudoxanthomonas sp. | reverse complement strand
GTCGGACCCGTCGGGGCTTGCCCGACATGTCACCGCTCAGACTCACAGAAAAACGTACCGAAATTCTCACTGAGACCCGCCGCATCATGGGACCACTTGACGCCTTGGGCCACTTGCTGAACCTGTTCCTGCCCGCCCTGGGTCTGGGCGCGATGGCATCGGCGGCGGCCAAGCTGGCGTGGCGGCGTGAACTGGCCACGGTGCCCTGGCGCCGGTTGGCGCTGCCCACCAGCCTGGTCTGCGTCGCGGTGGCGCTGGCCGGCCTGGTGTTCTTTGGCCGCGACGGCAAGATGGCCACGTATGGCGGCATGGTGCTGGGCTGTGCGCTCACGCTGTGGTGGCGGGGTTTCGGGCCGGGGCGGCGTTGATCTGGCAGTCAGGCTCGGCGTCAAGGGCGCCCTCGTCATCGGTGCGCACCAATTCGCCGCGCAAGGAATGCGGGTAGGCTTCGGTGATGGCGACATCCAGCATCTGCCCCACCAGCCGGGCGCTGTGGGGGCCACCGTCGAAGTTGACGATTCGGTTGCACTCGGTGCGGCCCATCAGTTCCAGCGCGCTCTTGCGTGACGGCCCCTCGACCAGGATGCGCTGCACCGTGCCGACCCGGGACGCTGAAATCCGCGCCGCGTGGGCTTCGATGGCGGCTTGCAGCTGCTGCAGACGGGCCAGCTTGTCGGCGGCCGGTGTGTCGTCAGCCAGTGCGGCCGCGGGTGTGCCCGGGCGCTTGCTGAAGATGAAGCTGAACGAACTGTCGAAGCCGACCTCGTCGATTAGCTTCATGGTCTTGGCGTGGTCGTCGTCGGTTTCGCCAGGAAAGCCGACGATGAAGTCGCTGGACAGGCTGATGCCCGGCCGCAGCATGCGCAGCTTGCGGATGGTGCTCTTGAACTCCATCGCGGTGTAGCCGCGCTTCATCGCCGCCAGGATGCGGTCGCTGCCGGACTGGACCGGCAGGTGCAGGTAGTTGGCCAGCTGCGGCACGTCGCGATAGGCCTCGACCAGCGAGTCGGAGAATTCCAGCGGATGCGAGGTGGTGAAGCGAATGCGATCAACGCCGTCGATTTCGGCCATTGCGCGGATCAGCAGGCCGAGGTCTGCGAACTGGTCCTCGGCGTACGCGCCGCGGTAGGCATTCACGTTCTGCCCCAGCAGGTGGATCTCGCGCACGCCCTGGGCCGCCAAACGTGCGATCTCCACCAGCACATCCTCGAACGGTCGGCTCACTTCCTCGCCGCGCGTGTACGGCACCACGCAGAAGCTGCAGTATTTGCTGCAGCCTTCCATGATGGACACGAAAGCGGCGGGGCCATCGGCGCGCGGTTCGGGCAGGCGGTCGAACTTCTCGATCTCGGGAAAAGTGATATCCACCTGCGGCTTGCCGGACTCACGCCTTGCGCGGATCAGTTCCGGCAGGCGGTGCAGGGTCTGCGGGCCGAAGACCAGGTCCACGTAAGGCGCGCGCTTGATGATCGCGGCGCCCTCCTGGGATGCGACACAGCCGCCCACGCCGATCAACACCGGCCTGCCGTCACGCTTCAGCGATTTCCAGCGCCCCAGCTGGCTGAACACCTTTTCCTGCGCCCTCTCGCGGATCGAGCAGGTGTTGATCAGGATGACGTCGGCGTCTTCCGGACTGTCGGTGAGCTCCAGGCCATCCGAGGCTGCCAGCACGTCGGCCATCTTGGACGAGTCGTACTCGTTCATCTGGCATCCGTGGGTCTTGATGTAGAGCTTGCCGCGGGCAGGCTGGGCCACGGCAGCGGCAGGCGCGGCGTGGCTTTCCGCTGCAGGCGAAGAGGGGGTGGGGTTCCCGGGCATGGTGGGTAATCCAGGCGGGCGGTGGACAAGGGCGCTCAGTCTAGCGGCGCGGCGGCCGATGCGCAGCCCGGAGAACCGCAAGCCCCCGATCCTGGCGGCAGGCGAGGGGCCGGCCCGCCCCTGGACTGCCGTCACAAATCCTTTTGTAGGACAAGCACTTGGCAACGGCGATGGAAGTTGGGACACTGGCCGCCATGAAGGGGGCTTCTGTGCATAAAAGCGTGCTGCTGCTGGCGGTACTGATGGGGTCGACCGCACTGCCGGCCGCTGCCGGCATCCTGTACAAGTGCGAGGGTGCCGATGGCATACCCAATTACGTCAGCAAGCGCATTACCGGTGCCAGCTGTGAGGTGGTCAGCCGCTATACCCCCGCCCGGCGCGCCAGCCGCGCTTCGGTCTCCAATCCTCCCGCCCCTGCGCCCAGGGGTGCGGTGCTCACCGAAACCGCGTCGGCCGCGACCAGCTTGATCGCGCCGGCCGCATTGGTTGCCCCCCCGGCAGGATCCAGCGCCGGCAAGGGTGGCAACACGCGCCGCGTGGCCAGCGGACAGGTCTACTCCTACGTCAAGGACGGGGTGCGCCACTACAGCAGCGTCCGCCCGCGCGGCGGCGGCAGCGTGGCCGGCATGCGCACCATCAAGTACAGCTACATCGAGACCTGTTTCGCCTGCGCTGCCAATCCTGGGGTCAGTTTCGGCAAGCTGCGCCTCAATACCGGAGCCTACCAGGCCGAAATCGCCGCGGCTTCCCGCCAGTACGGGGTGGAGGAAGCCATCGTCCGCGCCATCATCCATGCCGAGTCTTCGTTCAACCCGATGGCGCTGTCACATGCCGGAGCCCAGGGCCTGATGCAGTTGATGCCGCCCACGGCGCGCCGTTTCGGGGTCAGCGATTCCTATGATCCTTCCCAGAACATACGCGGGGGCGTGCAGTACCTGGCTTGGCTGCTGAGGCGCTTCAACGGCAATCTCACCCTGGCGGCGGCGGGCTACAACGCCGGCGAGGGCGCAGTGGACCGGCACGGGGGCGTGCCGCCTTACCGGGAAACCCAGCGCTATGTGGAGCGGGTGGCGGTCCTGGCCGACCGTTATCGCGGCGCGGTGGCCGCGCGCTGATCAGCCGGCCGCAGCATACGGCCCGACACCCTTTCGTAAACCATTGATTCAATGCTGGAAGTTGTCTGCGGATTGAGGCTTCCGTTACACTTTGCTGTCTCTTGTGGCC
>JAJAZJ010000054.1 GCA_026785795.1 Pseudoxanthomonas sp. | reverse complement strand
TTCCGTTCATTCCCAACAAGCGTTTCGGCGGCGTTTGCCTGGGCAGCAAGATCGCGCCAATCTTCTACAACACCATGGAAGATGCCGGCGCACTGCCGATCGAGCTGGACGTGACGCGCATGGACATGGGCGATGTGGTCGAGCTGCGCCCCTACGAGGGCAAGGCGCTCAAGGACGGGGAAGTCATCGCCGATTTCCAGGTCAAGTCGCAGGTCCTGTTCGACGAAGTCCGCGCCGGGGGCCGCATCCCGCTGATCATTGGCCGCGGACTGACCGCGAAAGCGCGCGAATCCCTGTCCCTGCCGCCCTCCACCCAGTTCCGCCTGCCGCAGGTTCCTGCCGATACCGGCAAGGGCTTCACCCTGGCGCAGAAGATGGTGGGCCGGGCCTGTGGGCTGCCGGAAGGCAAGGGCATGCGTCCAGGGACCTACTGCGAGCCCAGCATGACCTCGGTGGGTTCGCAGGACACCACTGGCCCGATGACCCGTGACGAACTCAAGGACCTGGCCTGCCTGGGCTTCAGCGCCGACCTGGTGATGCAGTCCTTCTGCCATACCGCCGCGTACCCGAAGTCGGTGGACGTGAAAACCCATCACGAGCTGCCGGCCTTCATCAGCACCCGTGGCGGCATTCCGCTGCGTCCAGGCGACGGCATCATCCACAGCTGGCTCAACCGCATGCTGCTGCCCGATACCGTGGGCACCGGCGGCGATTCGCATACGCGCTTCCCGATTGGCATTTCCTTCCCCGCTGGCTCCGGGCTGGTCGCCTTTGCCGCCGCTACCGGGGTCATGCCCCTGGACATGCCCGAGTCGGTGCTGGTGCGGTTCAAGGGCGAACTGCAGCCGGGGGTCACTCTCCGCGACCTGGTCAACGCAATCCCGCTGTACGCGATCAAGGCGGGCCTGCTGACCGTGGCCAAGCAGGGCAAGCAGAACATCTTCTCCGGCCGCATCCTCGAGATCGAAGGCCTGCCGGACCTGAAGGTGGAACAGGCGTTCGAGCTCTCCGACGCGTCCGCCGAGCGTTCCGCTGCGGGCTGCACCGTGCATCTGGACAAGGCCCCGATCATCGAATACATCAACAGCAACATCGCGATGTTGAAGTGGATGATCGCGCAGGGCTATCAGGATGTGCGCTCCATCACCCGCCGGATCAAGGCCATGGAAGCCTGGCTGGCCGATCCACAGCTGCTGCAGCGCGATGCCGACGCCGAGTATGCGGCGGTCATCGAGATCGACCTGGCCGACGTACACGAGCCCGTCGTGGCCTGCCCGAATGATCCAGACGACGTCAAAACGCTGTCCGAAGTCGCCGGCGCGGTGATCGATGAAGTCTTCATCGGTTCGTGCATGACCAACATCGGCCACTTCCGCGCCGCCTCGAAACTGCTGGAGGGCAGGCGCGACATCCCGACCAGGCTCTGGGTTGCGCCGCCCACCAAGATGGACGCCGCGGAACTGACCAAGGAAGGCCACTACGGCACGTTTGGCACCGCCGGCGCACGCATGGAAATGCCGGGCTGCTCGCTGTGCATGGGTAACCAGGCACAGGTGCGCGAGGGCGCGACGGTGTTTTCCACCAGCACCCGCAACTTCCCCAACCGCCTGGGCAAGAACGCCAACGTATACCTGGGCTCAGCCGAGCTGGCAGCGATCTGCTCCCGCCTGGGCCGCATTCCCACCAAGGCCGAATACATGGCCGACATGGGCGTGTTGAGCAGCAACGGCGCAGAGACCTACCGCTACATGAACTTCGACCAGATCAGTGATTACAGGAACATCGCGGACACGGTTTCCGCCTGATCAAAAACAACAAACCCGGCAAATGCCGGGTTTGTTCTCTATCGACGACGCATGGACGCGAGCTCGTATTCCATCAGCAGAGCAAGTGCCCGCGTCCATGCGGCGCTCCCACGGTGCAGTCAGCCCAACCAGGCGTTGGTTGCATCCGCCATGGCGCGGCGCGAAAACAGGAAATCCCAGAAGCTGCCGCCCAGCTGCCGCCACAGCACCGCCGATCGAACGGCCGCAAGCAGGATTGCACGTATCTCCGCCACCACGGCTGGCTGGCCAAGGTAGTGCGGGTTTCCCTGGACCATGACCCGCGGACGCAGGTGGCTGATGGTGTCAGCGTAAAGGCTGCCCAGCTGGGACAGCACGTCGGGATGGGTCGCGCCCGAGGTTTCCGCTGCCGCCGCCGCTTCCGCGATGCCTGTTGCCACTGCGTTGACGGTTTCAGGCTCGGCCACGAAACGGCGCTCCAACTGCAGCACCGACAGCGCCAGGCGCGCCAGGCCATCATCCTTGGCCTCCTTGTTGAAGTAGTCACGCAGCAGGCGCAGGCCTGGCGCAAGTTCGGCCGCGGACCCATAGACCTCTTGCGGCGTGTCGGCATCAAGCCGGAACACGCTGTCCAACGCGGTTTGCACCACGGCTGCGTCGGACTGCCCGGTATCGGCGATACGCCTGACCTGGTGGAGGGCCTGGATCATGCCGGCCAGGGCCAGCATGCGTTCGGGGATGGGTCTGCTCAAGCGGCTTGCTCCGACAGTAGTTGTTCAAAAGGGGCATCGGTGCGGGCGATGACTGCACCCCCCAGGCACTCATCGCCGGCATACAGTACCAATGATTGCCCGGGTGTCACCGCGCGCTGGTCGCGAGTGAAGCGCACGACCAGGGTGCCATCACTGGCCGCCGCCACTTCACAGGGTTCATGCTCCTGACGGTAGCGCGTCTGCGCCGTACATTCAAAACGCGCGGCAGGCGGCGAGCCGCCGACCCAATGCGCGCCTTCGGACCACAGCGTCCGGGAAAGCAGGTAGGGGCTGTGCGTGTCCTGGTCCACGTAGAGCACGTTGCTGGCCACATCCTTGCCCACCACATACCAGGGC
>JAJAZJ010000053.1 GCA_026785795.1 Pseudoxanthomonas sp. | reverse complement strand
GTCCAAGGCCAAGCGCCTTGAGCAAGTCAACGGACATGGGGTGCTCCTGAGTATGGGATTGGGCTGCAGGCGGGGCCGCGCAGCCTAGAGTGGCTGAATTTTAGCAGACGCGGCCCGCCCGCCGGCTTTGCGTAGGCAGCTGGCTGTGCATGAACCGTAGGCGCCCCCCATGGGCGCGAGCTTTTGATCCTTCGCGATCGCCCGGGTGAAGCGCTTGTGCCCATTGGGCAGCCCTACAGCAGTCTGCGGCTAGGGGGCGCCCTTACAGCGGCGGGGCAGGTTCGGGCGGCAGCGGCTGGCCTGCGTGCCAGTCGGCAGCGGCCATTTCGTCCAGCAGGGTGGTTACCTGCTCGCGGGCGTCCATTTCGTGGATCGGCAGGACCAGCAGGTCGCCATTGCCTGCCCATGCCAAGGCGACGCGTGCGGCTTCCGCTTCGTCCAGGCAAGTGGTTATGGCATCGGCCTGGATGCCGTCGTGCAGCAGCTGCGCGTGCATGATGGCGGCCACTTCACCGGCGGCACGGCCACGTTCGTAGCCGGCGATGTCCTTCAGCACCACCAGGTCGGGGCGTGCGGCCGCGGCGGTGGCAGCTACCGCGCGCAGGTCGGCATCCTCACGGTTGCCGGCGTGGCCCAGGATCATGGCCAGTCGGCCGCGCCGCGTGTCTGCGCCTACCGCGTCCAGGAGGCCGCGCAGGCCGTCGGGATTGTGTGCATAGTCCACGAATACATCCAGCATGCCGAAACGCCAATGCTGCAGCCTGCCGGGGTTGTCCGACTGTGCCTGGCCGAAGCGGGCAAGCGTGGCCCGGATCGTGTCCGCGCTGATGCCAAGCGCCGCAGCGGCCAGCGCGGCTCCGGCGATATTGGCGATGTTGTAGGCGGCGCGTCCATGCAGGGTAAGCGGCATGCTGGCTACGTCACCCAGATCGTGGAGATTGTGCTCCACGCCCAGCAGCAGTCGCCCATCACGCACGCCGCTGGTAGGCCTGCCGGCCGCGCGCTGGGCGACCAGCAGGGGAGTGTCGAAATCCAGCGCGAACCAGCCCAGCGGGCAGGGCAGCGCCGCGGATTGGCGCACCAGCACCGGATCGTCCGCATTCAGCACCAAAAGGCCGTCGGGCTGGATGGCGCGAGCCACCACCAGCTTCACCGCCGCCAGGTCGTCTAGCCCATGGATACCGTATTCGCCGAAATGATCCGGCGCGATGTTGGTCACGACGGCAACATTGGCGTGGCCGACGGCCAGCCCGCGGCGCAGCATGCCACCACGCGCAGTTTCCAGGATCGCCGCCTGAGCGCCGCTCTGCCGCAACGCGGTGCGTGCGCCGGTCGGGCCGGAAAAATCCCCGGCTTCCAGCGCAACGCCGTCGAAATACACGCCGTCAGTGCAGCTATGTGCGGTACGCAACCCGTGCGCCCGGCTCATGGCCGCCAGCAGGCGCACAGTGGTGGTCTTGCCGTTGGAGCCGGTGACCAGTGCGGTGGGGATGGCATGCAGCTGTTGCCAGGGCACCTGCCCGGGAGCAGGTAGTGCATCGACGAACCAACTGCGGCTGCCGTCGCCTTCGCCAAGCGTCACTTCATCGTCATCGGCCAACAGCGGGAGGCCGTGTGCGTCCGCCGCCTGGATCAGGGCGAGCAGCGCCGGGCAGGACTCGGCCCGCGCGGCGAGGCACAGCGTGTGCAGGGCCGAAGCCTGGTCCCAGATCGCGGCGTGGCCCGGGGCGTGGAAGGGTGCAGGATCCGCGTCCTGCTCCCGGGGGGGGAAGGGGAAGGCAAAGGCCGACCACCACGCCCATTCGTTGACTTCAGTAGCGGTGTAGAGCTGGTCGGCGGGCGCGGTGAAGGCCAGCGAAACGCCGCTGGCGTGGCGGCGCTGGATGATCGCGCCATCGGGCCAGCCCAGTGCGACACGCACGCGCTCGACGTTGTGCTTCCACGCCGCAAGCGTCGCCTCATCGAATTCCAGTCCGCGCAATGTCTCCAGCGCCGCGCCGCTGCCGGGGAAGTAGAGGTTGCTGCCGGTCAGTCGGCGCGAGTCTTCGAAAGGTTCGGGAAGCACGAAGGGCTCAGTCGCTGTCTTCGCGCTCGAACACCAGCCCGCGTTCATCCCGCACCACGCCCTCCATGCTGGTGAATGGCGCATCGCCTTCGGCCAAATCCAGCGAGGGAAGCTCGACCCGCGGGGCGGCCTTGGCCATTTCGCCCTGCGGCTGGAACTTGATGATCTGCTTCCACGAGCGCGTAAGTGCGTCGGCGAACACGAGGATCAGGTCGCCGGGCTGGCCCATGCGCAGCGCGGCATCCACCGCTTCCTGCTCGTCGGGGATGATCGACATCGCCGCTTCGGTAACGCCGTGGCTCAGCAACGCACGCGAGATGATGCGGGGTACTTCGTCGCCATCGCGACCGCGCAGCGAATCATCGCGGCGCACGACGTAATGGTCGAACTTGCCGGCTACTGCACCAGCAATCGCGCGCAGGTCCTCGTCGCGGCGGTCGCCGGGACCGGTCAACACCACGATGCGGCGCCCGCTCACGTCCAGACGCTGCACCAGATCAGACATCATGCCGACGGCGTGCGCATTGTGGCCGTAGTCCATCAGCACCTTGAACGGGTGCTCGTTGAACACGTTCATGCGTCCGGGCGCCTGGAAGAACGTGGTGTCGAAGGTGCGCAGGCCCTGGCGGATGGCGTCGAGCTTGATGCCCAGCGAGAACGCCATGGCCGCGGCGACCATCGCGTTGAGCACATTATGCAGCGCGCGCCCTTCCATCGTCGCCGGAATCAGGTGCGTCCACATCAGCGGTATATGGCTGCCCTTGTCGTACAGGGTGATCATATGGCCGTTGATGCCGGCTTCCAGCGCGCAGGCGCGGCCGCCGGCGCGGATGTGTTCGCGCCCCACTGCATGCGAGGGGTTTAGCGTGAAGTAGCACACCACTTTGGCATCGGTGTAGGCCGACATCTTCAGCACGTTGGGGTCATCGGCGTTCAGCACGGCGCATTCGCGCGCCACTTCCACCACGATGCGCTTGATCTCGGCCAGCTGCTCCAGCGTGTCGATGCCTTTGATGCCCAGGTGGTCGGAAGCAATGTTGAGCACCGCGCCTACGTCCACCTCGGGAACGCCCATGCCGCTGCGCAGCAGGCCTCCGCGCGCGGTTTCCAGCACGGCGATGTCGATCTGCGGGTCGGAAAGCACCATGCGCGCCGAGACCGGGCCGGTCATGTCACCTTCCACCGTGCGCTGGCCGTCGATATAGACGCCGTCGGTGGTGGTCAGGCCGGGCGTGTAGCCGGCCATCTTGGTGATATGGGCCAGCATGCGCGCGGTCGTGGTCTTGCCATTGGTGCCGGTGATGGCCGCGATCGGAACGCGCGAAGGCGTGCCCGGCGGGAACAGCATGTCGATCACCGGGCCGGCGGCGTCGCGGGGCGTGCCCTCGCTGGGCGCCACGTGCATGCGGAAGCCGGGCGCAGCGTTGATTTCGCAGATGCCGCCGCCGATGGACTTGTAGCTTTCCGCGATGTTGGGTGAGATGAAATCCACGCCACCCACGTCCAGGCCGATGGCGCGCACCGCACGCACCGCCATGTCGCGGTTGTCCGGGTGGATGATGTCGGTGACGTCGGTGGCGGTGCCACCCGTGGACAGGTTGGCGGTGGAGCGCAGGTAGACCACTTCGCCCTGTTTGGGCACGGAGAAATGGTTATAGCCCACCCGTTCCAGCATCAGGTCCGCCTGCGCGTCCAGCTCCAGCCGGGTGAGCACCTTTTCGTGGCCCACGCCACGGCGCGGATCCGAATTGACCTGGTCGACCAGTTCGACGATGTCGTGCTTGCCATCGCCGACCACGTGGCCTGGCGTGCGCTTGGTGGCCGCGATCAACTCTCCGTTGACCACCAGCAGGCGGTGGTCGTCGCCGCCGATATAGGTTTCCACGATCACCGAGCGCGAATGTTCCCGCGCCGCGGCGAATCCTTCGCGGATTTCGTCGTCGCCGGAGATGTTGATGGTGATACCGCGACCATGGTTGCCGTTGTACGGCTTGGTCACCACGCAGCCGCCCAGCTTGCGCGCGGCGCGCACTGCGCCGCTGGCATCGCTGACCAGCTCCTGGCGCGGTACCGGCAGGCCCAGCGAGCCGAGGATCTTGTTGGTTTCCTCCTTGTCGCTGGCCAGCTCCACCGCGATATGCGGAGTCTTGCCGGTGACCGTGGCCTGGATGCGCTGCTGGTATTTGCCGTGGCCGAACTGGATCAGCGACTGCTGGTTCAGGCGCAGCCAGGGAATGCCCCGCTCTTCGGCCGCACGCACCAGCGAGGCCGTGGAAGGGCCCAACGCCCGGCGCTGCGCGTACAAGATGAAATCATCGCGGGCCGTATCCCAATCCCAGTCGTCCGGCACGCTGTCCTTGGGCCGCAGATCGACCGGCAGCAGCGAGGACAGCAGCTTGATGGCCAATTCGCCTGCGGCGATGCCTTCCTCTTTCTGCGCGTACTCGTAGACCACCGAGTACACCCCTGGACGGTCCTCTCCGACGCTGCGGGTCTTGCCGAAAGTGACGTCTTCGCCGGCCACGTTCTGCAGCTCGATCGCGACGTGCTCCAGCACGTGCCCCAACCAGGTGCCTTCGCCCTCGCGCATGCGGCGGATGAAACCGCCAGGTTCGCGGTAGGAACAGCCGTGCTCGGCCAGGCCGGGCAGGGCGGCGACCAGTCCGTCGACGAACGTCGCCCCCAGTTTTCCGGTCGGCCATGCCTCCAGCGCCTGCAGGTCAAGCTCCAGCCGGATGACCGGGAAGTGGGCGTACTGAGAGGGGCCAACGTAAACGGAGCGTTCGAGGATGCGCATGCCTTACCTCATGGTTCGGTTCAATGGAGCGGGGTGTTGCGTCATTCCGATTTGGAGCGGGCCAGCGAGCCGGCCGATGCCTTGCGGGTGTGCAGGTTGAAGGTAGCCCCTGCGACCAGGATATGCACGGTCAGCCCAAGCAGGCACACGGGTTCGTCCTCCCGCACCTCGGCCATCGAGGAAAAGGTCAGCCCATCGGCATCGACCACGGTCACCGCGCCGCTGCCCTCCACTTCAAGGGTGTTGTCCGGGCTGATGAAGGCCGCGGTGTCCTCGTCCAGGCCAATGCCGATGGCAAACGGGTTGTAGGCCAGCGCCGCGACCAGCCGCCCAAGACGGTCGCGCTCGCGGAAGTGCTGGTCGATGATGAAGCGGTTGGTGAGCCCCAGGCCCGGCGCCAGGCGCACGCTGTCGGCCTGTGGTGATGCGCCCTCCTTGCCGAAACCAATCATATGCTCACTCAGGATGCTGGCCCCGGCGCTGGTGCCGCCGACGGTGATCCCGGACGCGCTGCGCTCCCGGATCAGCTTGGCCGCCGGGGTGCCGCCAAGGATGGTGGACAGCCGCAGCTGGTTGCCGCCAGTGAAAAAGATGCCGCTGGCGCGCTCGATCCAGGCCAGGCGGCTGGGCTCATGGCAGTCGCGCCGGGTGTCGAAATCCAGGATCTTCACGCTGGCTGCGCCCAGGTCGCCGAAGATCTGTTCGTAGCGCAGCCCGGTGCCGGCCACCTGGCTGGCGGTGGGGATGACCACGATCTCGGCCTCGGCACCGCCACACAGGTCCACGAAGCGCTTGAGGATGCGAGGGTTGTCTTCCTTGTTCTCGGCACCGCCGATGGGGACGATCCAACCGCGTTCGTCGCCGTCGGCGACCTTGCTGGGCCACATGCAGTACGACTCCTGGCAGCAAAGGGCTAGCGTAACGTCGCCGCGACGGGAACCGGGCGGCAGCTTCCTGCCGCGGGCGCTTCCCGATTTCCCCCCGATGAATCCGCCCCCGATGCCGGCCCGTTTATAGCGCAGCCTGGCGTGGGGAAGGTATCACGCGGGGGTGCGCCGGGGTCGTTGCTTCGGGCAGCTCGGTGGCGGGCAAAGGCGTTGGTTTCATCCAGCCAGCAGGAACCAGCAACCAACACCCGCTACAATTTCCCCATGGCCCCGTAGCTCAGCTGGATAGAGCGGTCCCCTCCTAAGGGACAGGTCGTGCGTTCGAATCGCGCCGGGGTCACCACACTTGCCTGCACTGCAACCGCAACTTGTTGCATCGCAACACCTGACCGCGCGTTTGCAGATCAGATCACCTGGCGCAATCCATCAGCTCGCCTTTATTTCGGCCTATCAAATCGGATCCACACTGGCGGCACAGCATCCGGGAGCGCCAGCCTTGGCGGTATGACCACCGGCACGATCACGTCGACTTGTGGGCTGAGCTCGGCGCCGTTCGCGTAATCTTACGGATCACGTCTCCGCATCCGGATCAAGATGCGGGGTCACCCCAAACTGATGTGCGCGGGGACTTCCAGCTCCCAGAGGTTGTCAGCTCCATGACGTCCGCAGCCGTGTCAAACCGTCAGCCCCACCGAATCGTGCATAAGTTCGTCGGCAACCCGGTGGCGGATACTGGGCGTACTGGCCACGTGGGCCCACTGCTGCTGGTCGTGGAAGGCATCAATCCGCTCATTGTGCAGGGAACATTCGCCGGCCCGCAGGTGACCGCAGCCGGGGTGTTTGCCGACCTGTTGCGGGTGGCGGCGAGGCAGGGAGCGAAACCATGAAATCGCAGGCGACGGCTTTTTCTCCCGCCTCGGTCGGCAACGTGGGCGTGGGCTTCGATATCCTGGGC
>JAJAZJ010000052.1 GCA_026785795.1 Pseudoxanthomonas sp. | reverse complement strand
GTGGCGCGCATGTTGCGTATGCCCGTGGCGACGCTGCGTGTCTGGGAACGTCGCTACGCGTTGACGCAGCCCGAGCTGTCGCCGGGCGGCCAGCGTCTGTACTCGGCAGACGACGTGCGGCGATTGGCGTTGATCAAGCAACTGACGTCCCTTGGCCACGCCATCGGCAGCCTCGCGACGCTGGACATGGCGCATCTGCAGCGCGTGTCCGCCACCCATGCGCACGCACTGGCGGCCTCAGACAGAGGCGAGCTCCACGATGCGCCGCCGGCCCCGCCCGTCAGAACGTGGCGGCTCGCCGTCGTTGGCGTTGCGCTGGGCGCTCGCCTGCAGCGGCCCGCACTGTCGCGCCGGCTTGGCCGGCCGGTGTCGCTGTTGGGCCCATTTGACAACGCCGCGCAGGCCGCCCGCGCACTGCGCGGCGCTGACGTCGATGCCCTGCTGATCCACGAGCCGCAGCTGCACGAGGGCTGGCTGGATTCCATGGACGCCGCGGCGCCAGCCCTCCAGCGGGTTCCGAAAGCGGTGCTCTATGGCTTTGCGGCCGAGGCCGTGTGCGAAGCACTGGCAACCGCCGGCACGGCCCTGCTGCGCGAGCCACAGCCCGACGCGGTGGTGGCGCAATGGCTGCGCAGCCTGTCGATGACCGCCGCTGCAGCGCAGCCCGCAGCGGGCAGGCCCGCAACCAGGCCCGTGCCGCCGCGCCGCTGGGACGACGCGGCCCTGGCCGAGTTCGCGGGCCGTGCGTCCACGGTGGCCTGCGAGTGCCCGCGCCACGTGGCTGAACTGCTGCTGCAGCTGTCGCACTTCGAGGCCTACAGCGCCGAGTGCGAGCAGCGCAGCGCGTCCGACGCCGAGCTTCACGCGTACCTGGGTCAAGTCACATCTGTTTCGCGCGCTCGTTTCGAGGCGGCACTCGAGTATGTAGCCCTGCATGAAGGGCTGCTGCTGCCTTCATCCAATCTGTCTGCCCCACCGTAATCCGACCTGGACCCTGCCCATGCACCGCTTCCTGCTTGCCCTCGCACTGGCTGCCATGCCCTTGCTCAGCCACGCGATCGAAGAACCGGACTACAGGGTCATCAGGACCTTCGACAACGTCGAGCTGCGCCAATACGCGCCGTACGTCGTGGCCGAGGTAGTGCTGGACGCCCCGGGCGAAGACGCCGGCAGTCAGGCTTTCCCCATCCTGGCGGGCTACATCTTCGGCAAGAACAAGGGTGAGCGGAAGCTTGCGATGACCGCGCCGGTGACGCAAACCGCCGCGCCGGTGCGCATGGACATGACCACGCCCGTAACCCAGGCCGCCGTGGCTGGCGGCACGCAGGTGCAGTTCGTCTTGCCCAAGGGGCTGACGCTGGCCACGGCGCCCGAGCCGATCGACCCGCGCGTGCAGCTGCGGATGATGCCGGCCGCCACGTGGGCAGTGATCCGCTACTCGGGCACCTGGTCGCAGTCGAACTACAGCGAGCACCTCGACGAGCTGAGGGCATCGCTCGCCGCCGCGGGCGTGGCCACGCAAGGCGAGCCGGTGCTGGCACGCTACAACGCTCCGCTCACGCCGTGGTTCATGCGCCGCAACGAGATCTGGTTGGCAGTGCGCTGATGCGGTGACCTGGAATGGGCAGTTCCGGCTGCTTCGGAAGTTTTTCAAACGCGAGGTATGGCCCGTGAATCGAACGTCCTGGAGCCTGTCGGCTGCGTTGTTGAGCGTCCTGCTGCTCTGGGCGGCCACGCTGGCGCTCGCCGACTCAGGCAAGCCCAGCGAGCGCTACACCCGCGTTCCGGCGGGCGCCGACGGTATCGGCGAACGCTACATGGGCCGCGATATTGCTGGGGTCATGGGCTGGCAGGGCGCCGCGTGGCTTGAGCGTGAGGAGCGTGAGCGCGAGGAACGCACCGATCTGCTGGTGACGGCGCTGCAGCTCAAGCCCGGCATGGTGGTGGCCGACATCGGCGCGGGCACCGGATACCTGGCCAGGCGCATGGCGCCGGCGGTCATGCCCGGCGGCAGGGTGCTCGCGGTTGACGTGCAGCCCGAGATGGTGGCCCTGTTGCAGCGCACGGTGCGGCAGAGCGGCCTGACCCAGATCCAGCCCTTGCTTGGCGCCGAGGACGACGTCAGGCTGCCGGCAGCGTCGGTGGACCTGGCCATCATGGTTGACGTCTATCACGAGCTGGCGCTTCCGTACGAGGTGCTGGATAGCATCGTCAGCGCCCTCAAACCCGGCGGCAAGGTCGTATTCGTGGAGTATCGCGCGGAAGACCCGCAGGTGCCGATCAAGGCCTTGCACAAGATGAGCGAAGTCCAGATCAAGCGTGAAGCCGCTGCGCAGGCCCTGGTCTGGGAACGCACCGTGGACACCCTGCCCTGGCAGCACATGCTGGTGTTTAGCAAGCGCAATAAAAAGGACCTGCAGTCGCCTGCAAGTCCTTGATTTTATTGGTGGGCTGTGAAGGATTCGAACCTTCGACCTATTGATTAAGAGTCAACTGCTCTACCAACTGAGCTAACAGCCCTGAAACCGGGTGAACATGGTACCAAGCCGCGGCAGCGCGAGGAACCCGCTGCACGATTTCTACTGTATTGGGGTGGAAGACGGGATTTGAACCCGCGACCCCCGGAATCACAATCCGGTGCTCTAACCAACTGAGCTACATCCACCATAAACACGAACAACAGCGTCAACAAACCCGTGTGGTGCGCCCGACAGGAGTCGAACCTGTAACCGCCGGCTTAGAAGGCCGGTGCTCTATCCGGTTGAGCTACGGGCGCCCAGGCCGGGATTGTGGCATCACCTGCGAAGCAGCACCCGGGATGGTCGGGGTAGAGGGATTCGAACCCCCGACCCTCTGGTCCCAAACCAGATGCGCTACCAGACTGCGCTATACCCCGACTAGGGCCCGGGTCGGCGTGGCCGCCTAACGAGGTCGGGTATTGTCCGAACCCGTGCCCTGCCTGTCAAACCGGGACTCCTGCGCGTACTTGGGATATCCTTGCTCCCTAGGCCGGTTCCGGCCTCGAGAACGGAGACAAAAGACATGATCCGCAGCGGCAACCCTGCACTGAAAGACTCGACCTTCCTTGACCTCGGCAGCGGCACCATCGTGTCGCGCGACGCCGGTGCCATGACCCTGAACGGCACCGTCAACAAGACCGGTTTCCTGCTGCTGCTGACCGTACTCACCGCCGCCTTCGCTTGGTCGCAGGCCGAGTTCGGCGTCGACGGCAGGCCACAGCCCGGCTTCGGTGTGTACCTGTGGGGTGGCTTGATCGGCGGTTTCATCATCGCCCTGATCACGGTGTTCAAGAAGGCCTGGTCGCCGGTGACTGCGCCGCTGTATGCGCTGGTGGAAGGCTTCTTCCTGGGCGCGATTTCGGCCATGTACAACCACCTGTACGACGGCATTGTGATCCAGGCGGTTATGCTGACGTTTGGCACCCTATTCGCACTGCTGTTCGCCTACCGCAGCGGCATGATCAAGGTTACCGACAACTTCCGCCTGGGTGTGGTTGCGGCCACCGGCGGCATCATGTTGGTGTACTTGGCCAGTATAGTCATGAATATGTTCGGGTCGGGCATCCCGCTGATCCACGAGTCGGGCATGGTGGGTATCGGCTTCAGCCTGTTCGTAATCGTGATCGCGGCGATGAACCTTGTGCTGGATTTCGACTTCATCGAAACCGGCGTTGAGCAAGGTGCGCCCAAGTATATGGAGTGGTACGGCGCCTTTGGTCTGATGGTCACCCTGGTGTGGCTGTACATTGAATTCCTGCGGCTGCTGTCCAAGATAAATTCACGCTGATCACGACAGTTGGGCAGTATGGAGCAAGGGCCTTGGGCGCCTTTTTCGGTGCCATTTTCCGCAGGAGCCCAACAGGGCTCGCCGGGTCAGTGGAGGCTCGCAGGGCTGCGTCCATAAGCCCGGCGGGCACGGCCTGGTTTATGACTCAGGATTGACGGCATCCGCCGTAACAACCGCTCCAGGCTTCTCTTCTAGGGCGCGCGCGCCTGTCCTGCACGGCGATCCGGGGCCGGCCTGACCTCAGAGGCGCGTCGCGATCGCCTTGGCAAAGCCCAGGGTGGTGCCTTCGCCGCCCAGGTCCGGGGTGACGGAATCCCTGGCTTCCAGCGTGGCCACAATCGCCTTGCGCAGGCGCTCGGCGTTCTGCGGCTGGCCAATGTGGTCCAGCATCTGGCCCGCGCCCAGCAGCAGCGCGCAGGGGTTGGCGATACCCTTGCCGGCGATATCGGGCGCGGAGCCGTGCACGGCTTCGAAGATCGCCACTTCGCTGCCGATGTTGGC
>JAJAZJ010000051.1 GCA_026785795.1 Pseudoxanthomonas sp. | reverse complement strand
TTCTCGCCGGGCACCCCGGAACCCCTGCGATCCGGGTCACGAAACCTACACTCAGTCAGTTTAGGCTTGCTGAAAACAGCGCCAACACGCCCGAAAACAGCGCCAATACCTGCTACATTCAGCCCGTCCCTACCGCCGCGGGGAGCGGCTCCAAGGAGAGTGCAACATGATCACAACCCGCCTACTGCGGCAGGTGCTCGCGCTCGCGCTCGTAGCTACCGTGCTGGCCGCCTGTGGCGGCGGAGGCGGCGGCAATGCTTCGTCGCCCAGTCCTTCGATCACGGCACCTCCTCCGGCCCCGCCGCCGGCGCCACCGTTCCCCGACATTCCGGCCACAGACGGGGATGCGGCACGCTTCCTGACCCAGGCGAGCTTCGGCCCGACCCCGGCGGAAATCGCCCGCGTGCGTCAGATCGGGTACTCGCGCTGGATTGATGAGCAGCTCAGCGCCAGCACCACGCCCCCGACCTTGATGCTGCCGCACCTCGAGCAGCTGGTGGCCAATGGCATCCCGCGAACTGCTCCGGCCCTGCCTTATTTGATCCCGCAGCACCGACGCAACTACTGGCTGTGGATGGCGGCCACCGGCAACGACCAGCTGCGCATGCGCATGTCGTTTGCGTTGAGCCAGATATTCGTCGTCTCCGACCGCGATACTTTGGACGCCAACCAGACCCTGTTTCGTATCAGCGACTACCAGGACACGCTCTCGCGCGGTGCCTTCGGCAGCTACCGCGACCTGTTGGACAACGTATCCCGGCATCCAGCGATGGGCTATTACCTGAGCCACGTGAACAACCGCAAGGCCGATCTGACGCGCAACATCACCCCGGACGAGAACTACGGCCGCGAAATCATGCAGCTGTTCTCGATCGGGCTGGTGGAGCGGAACCTGGATTTCAGCCTGGTGCCGGGGCAAGGCGGGCAGCCGGTGCCAACCTATGACGAGAGCGTGGTCAGCGCCATGGCGCGCGCCTTTACCGGCTGGACCTATGCGACCAACGCTACCGAAGCCCAGTTCGGCCGTAACGACAACTTGAGTTACGAGCCGATGCGCTGCTATCCCCGCTTCCACGACGACCAGCCCAAGCAGATATTCAGGGGCATCACCGTGAACAACGGCAGCGACTGCGTTGCCAACATGACCGCGGTGATGGACGCCCTGGCGGCGCACCCGAACGTAGCTCCATTCATAAGCCGCCAGCTGATCCAGCGGTTCGTGACCAGCAATCCCAGCCCGGCCTATGTCGAACGCGTGTCCAGGGTGTGGCTCAGCAGCAACGGCAACCTGGGCCAGGTGGTACGTGCGGTGCTGCTGGATACCGAGGCGCGCCTGCCGCCAACCATCGCTGCATATGGCAAGGCGCGCGAACCACTGATCAAGATCGCCACGCTGTGGCGCGCATTCGGCGCCCGCTACATCCCGCCTGCCAACGGGCAGATCATCTTCCGCTACGCCAGCGCGGGCGACCTGTCCACGCCGCTGGCGCAGGAATCCATGCGCGCGCCGTCGGTGTTCAACTTCTACGACCCCAACAATCGGCTGGCGGCGGCGGACGGGGCGCAGGGCATCTACGCGCCGGAATTCCAGATCCTCACCGAGGCGACCTACCTGACCGCGCTTAACCAGCACGAGGCGCTGCTGTGGAACTACAGCGGCGACCCGCCCACCGCCAATACGGTGGCGCCGATCCTGGACATCAGCCGGCTGGTGACCCTGGCGACCACGAACGACCATGCCGGCATGGTGCAGGTGATCAACACCCTGTTGTTTTACGGCACGCTGTCCGATGCTGCGCGCCAGACCATGATCAATATGCTGGACAGACTGGCCGCCGCGCAGGAAACACCGGCCGTGCGCGCACGCTCGCTGGTGCTGCTGGCGTTGGCCTCCCCCGAATTCGCGGTCCAGCGCTAGGAGCACACCGATGAGCCGTAATTCACGCGAAGAGCGCCGCACCTTCCTCCGTGGCCTCACTGGCCTGCTGGCTGGCGGCGCTGCGGTGTCGATGTTCCCGCAATTGGAGCTGGTGGCGCGCGCGCTTGCTGCCGAGCCGCTTCCCGGCAACGACTACAGGGCGCTGGTGTGCATCTTCCTGTTTGGCGGCAGCGATTCGTTCAACATGCTGATCCCGCACGACACCACCGAGTACAACCTGTACCGGACCAGCCGCGGCGGGGTCTATGACGCGGCCACCAATTCGTCCGGGCTGGGCATCGCGCGCGATCAATTGGTGACGATTGCAGACACGGGCGGCAAGACCTGGGGCCTGCATCCATCCTGCGCACCGATGAAGGGCCTGTTTGATCGCGGCGAGCTTGCGTTTCTTGCCAACGTGGGCACCCTGGTCGAGCCCGTGACCAAGGCGGAAGTGAGCAACCGCACCAAGCTGCTGCCGCCCTACCTGTATTCGCACAACGACCAGCAGGGTCTGTGGATGCGCGGGCACAGCAACCGCAGCGCCACCAATGGTTGGGGCGGGCTGATGGGCGACCGCCTGCGCGACTCGAATGGGGGCGGGCTGCCCGCATTGCCGCCTTCGATTAGCATCGCCGGCAGCAACCTGTTCCAGGTTGGCCGCAGTACGCTCCCCTTCGCCGTGTCGTCGGCAGGTCCGGCGGTGATCAATCGCTTCCGCACTGACGCAGGCGCCACCGACCGCATCCGCGGTGAGGCGCTGCGGGTGCTGGTGGAGGCCCCCAGTCCGGCCATCATGCGCGACCAGTATGCAGTGACCGGTGAAAGCGCCATCGTGCTCAACGACAGCTTGCGCAACGCGCTTTTGCCCGCCAATGGGGGCGATATCGCCACCGCGTTTCCGGCTGGTGGACTGGCCGCGCAGCTGCGCATCATCGCCCGCCTGATCAAGGTGAGCCGCGGATCGGCCATCCGCCATCGCCGGCAGATCTACTTCGCCAGCCTGGGCGGCTTTGATACCCACCAGAACCAGATGACACCCGGCATCCAGCCTGCCCTGTTCGGCCAGCTGGCGTCCTCGCTAGCCGCATTCCGCGAGGCACTGGTCGAGATCAGCTCGCTCAACGACGTCACCAGCTTCACCATGAGCGATTTCGGCCGCACCATTAACAGTAACGGCAGCGGCACGGACCACGCCTGGGGTGGCGTGCAGCTGATGATGGGCGGCGCGGCGGCCAACGGCGGGTCCCTGCGCGGCCGAGAGGTGTGGGGCAGCTATCCACTGATTGAGCTCAACGGCGCGCAGGCGCTCGGCAACCGTATGGTGATGGTGCCCACCACTTCGACCAACCAGATGGGCGGGGCCATGGCCCAGTGGATGGGGGTGCCTGCTGCCGATCTGACCACGATCTTTCCGGGGATCAACAACTTCAGCCCCACCCGGGTAGGCTTCCTGGGCTGATCGCATTCGCATACCAGTCGCTCACTGATTGGTATTGCGGCGCCCGTGCACAAAGGCGGCGTATTTCAGCAGGATCACCCCATGGGCGCGAGCTGTCTGGTTTATCCCACGAGCCCGCGCCCGTGTACCCGCAGGGAATAAAGGGCGCTCCTGCAGGTTTTTCCTGTTGAGTAAACGGCCCGCGTACCCGCCCTACTTCAGCGCCTTGAACCTCAGCCGCTTCGGCTGCGCGCCTTCCGCGCCCATGCGGCGCTTCTTGTCTTCTTCGTACTCGCGGTAGTTGCCCTGGAAGTACTCCACGTGCGAGTCGCCCTCGAAGGCGAGGATGTGCGTGGCGATGCGGTCCAGGAACCAGCGGTCGTGGGAAATGACCACCGCGCAGCCCGGGTACTCCAGCAGCGCATCTTCCAGTGCGCGCAGGGTTTCCACGTCCAGGTCGTTGGACGGTTCATCCAGCAACAGCACGTTGCCGCCCTGCAGCAGGGTCTTGGCCAGGTGCAGGCGGCCGCGTTCACCCCCGGACAGCGTGCCTACCAGCTTCTGCTGGTCCTGGCCCTTGAAGTTGAAGCGGCCGATGTAGGCGCGTGACTGGATCTCGATGCCGTTGATGTTGAGGATATCGGCGCCGCCGCTGATTTCCTGGAATACGTTGTGGTTGCCGATCAGCGCGTCGCGGCTCTGGTCCACGTAGGCGATCTTGGTGCTGGGACCCTTGATGATTTCGCCCTTGTCCGGCACTTCCTGGCCGGTGATCATCTTGAACAGCGTCGACTTGCCCGCACCGTTGGGCCCGATGATGCCGACGATGGCGCCCGGCGGGATGATGAAGCTCAGGTCGTCGATCAACAGGCGGTCACCGAAGCTCTTGGACACGTTCTGGAACTCGATCACCGACTGGCCCAGGCGCTCGCCCGGCGGAATGAAGATCTCGTTGGTCTCGTTGCGCTTCTGGTACTCGACCGAGTTCAGTTCCTCGAAGCGCGCCAGGCGCGCCTTGCCCTTGCTGCGGCCGCCCTTGGCGTTGCTGCGAACCCATTCCAGCTCTTTGGTCAGGGCTTTTTGCCGCGCTTTTTCGCCGGATTCCTCCTGTTTCAGGCGCTCGCTTTTCTGTTCCAGCCACGCGGTGTAGTTGCCCTTCCACGGAATGCCCTTGCCGCGGTCCAGCTCCAGGATCCATTCGGCTGCGTTCTCGAGGAAGTAGCGGTCATGGGTCACCGCGACCACGGTGCCGGTGTAGCGGGTCAGGAACTGCTCCAGCCACTCCACCGATTCGGCGTCCAGGTGGTTGGTGGGCTCGTCCAGCAGCAGCATGTCCGGCTTCTGCAGCAGCAGCTGGCACAGGGCCACGCGGCGCTTCTCGCCGCCGGATAGCTTGCCTATCACCGCATCCCACGGCGGCAGGCGCAGCGCGTCGGCGGCCACGTCCAGCTGGTGTTCCAGCGTGTGCGCGTCGTTATTAGCCAGGATCGCCTCCAGGCGCTGCTGTTCCGCGGCCAGCTTGTCGAAATCGGCGCCTTCTTCGGCATAGGCTTCATATATGCGGTCCAGCGCCGCTTGCGCCTGCAGCACCTCGCCCACGCCTTCCTCCACCGCTTCGCGCACGGTGTGCTCGGGGTTGAGCTGCGGCTCCTGGGCCAGATAGCCGACCTTGATCCCGGCCGCCGGACGGGCTTCACCGCTGAAATCGGTGTCCACGCCGGCCATGATCTTCAGCACGGTCGATTTGCCCGCGCCGTTCAGGCCAAGCAGTCCGATCTTCGCGCCCGGGAAGAAGGACAGCGAGATGTCCTTGATGATCTGGCGCTTGGGCGGCACGACCTTGCTGACGCCGTTCATGGTGTAGATGTATTGCGACATGGGGTTTGAAGCTCCGCAGACGGGCTGGCGACGGCCTGCGCAGGGCAGGGGTCGCGAAGTGGAAATCAGGATGGGGGCAATTATCGCGGATATCGGGGGTGGGGTGCGAATCGCCAGCCGCCAATGGCGTTTCAAGTCGCGACAGGGGGCGGTTCCAGGGTCCCGAGGATGCCCGGGACTGGAACCGCTACAATCCCATATCGGTTCCCCAGTCCCGTTTACAACCCCGGAGTGACAATGTTCCCGCGCAGCGCCCGCATCGAAGGCTACGACCCAGAACTGGCCGCGGCCATCGCGTCCGAGAACCGCCGCCAGGAAGACCACGTCGAGCTGATCGCGTCGGAAAACTACTGCAGTGCGCGGGTGATGGAGGCCCAGGGCAGCCAGCTGACCAACAAATATGCCGAAGGCTATCCCGGCAAGCGCTACTACGGCGGCTGCGAGTACGTGGACATTGCCGAGCGCCTGGCCATCGAGCGGGTCAAGCAGCTGTTTGGCGCCGACTATGCCAACGTGCAGCCGCATTCGGGTTCGCAGGCCAACCAGGCCGTGTTCCTGGCCCTGCTGCAGCCGGGCGACACCATCCTGGGCATGTCCCTGGCCCATGGTGGCCATTTGACCCATGGCGCCAAGGTCAATATGTCCGGCAAGCTGTACAGCGCGGTCCAGTACGGCGTCAACCAGCACGGCCTGATGGACTACGAGGAAATCGAGCGTCTGGCGCTGGAGCACAGGCCCAAGATGCTGATCGGTGGCTTCAGTGCGTATTCGCAGGTGGTCGACTGGGCGCGCATGCGCGCCATCGCCGACAAAGTGGGCGCGATCTTCTTCGTCGACATGGCCCATGTGGCCGGTCTGGTCGCGGCGGGGGTGTATCCCAGCCCCATCGACCACGCGCACGTGATCACCTCGACCACGCACAAGACCCTGCGCGGCCCGCGCGGCGGCATCATCATCGCCAAGGGCGCGGGCGAGGACGTCGAGAAGAAACTGCAGAGCCTGGTCTTCCCGGGCATCCAGGGCGGGCCGCTGATGCACGTGATCGCGGCCAAGGCGGTCGCCTTCAAGGAAGCGCTGGAGCCGGAGTTCAAGGCCTACCAGGCACAGGTGATCAGGAACGCCCAGGCGATGGCCAACACCATCATGTCGCGCGGCTACAAGATCGTGTCCGGCGGCACCGAAAACCACCTGATGCTGGTCGACCTGATCGGCAGGGACGTCAGCGGCAAGGATGCGGAAGCCGTGCTGGGCAGGGCCCACATCACCGCCAACAAGAACGCGGTGCCGGGCGATCCGCGCTCACCCTTCGTGACCTCGGGCCTGCGCCTGGGCACGCCGGCAGTGACCACGCGCGGCTACCTGGAGCCGCAGTGCGTGGCCCTGGCCAACTGGATCTGCGATGTGCTGGACAATCCTGCTGATGAGAACGTCATCGCCGGTGTGCGTGAGAACGTGACCAGGCAGTGCGCGCAGTTCCCGGTGTATGGCTGAGGAGCCGAACTTGGTGATTGGGGATTCGGGATTGGCACATGCCACGGCCAGCCAGGCGCGCGCGTTGCCGTCCCTATCCTCCATTCCCCGATCCCCATTCCCGGTCGTCTGATGCATTGCCCTTTCTGCCAGCACACCGACACCCGCGTGATCGACTCACGGGTTTCCGAGGACGGCACGACCATCCGCCGCCGGCGCGAGTGCGAGGCCTGCGGCGAGCGCTTCAGCACGCTGGAGAACATAGAAATAAAGCTGCCCACGGTGATCAAGAGTGACGGGCGCCGCGACAGTTTCGATGCGCGCAAGCTGCGCCTTGGCTTTGATCGCGCGCTGCAGAAGCGGCCCGTGTCCGAAGAGCAGATCGAGTCCTCGGTGCGCGCGGTGGTGCATCAGATCCGTATGAGCGGCGAGCGCGAGCTGGCCTCCCGCCGGATCGGCGAGTTCGTGATGAGCGAGCTGCGCAAGCTGGACCACGTGGGTTACGTCCGCTTCGCCTCCGTCTACCGCAGCTTCGAGGACGTGGCCGATTTCCGCGAGGAGATCGAGAAACTCGAACGCGACCTGCCCACCGCCAGCGGCCAGCTGCCGCTGCTGGGCGCCGACGTGGTGCCGATCGACAAGCACAAGAAGCGCTGATCATTTTTCCTTCTGCCTCCGGCGCCCGAAGGGTGTGCACGGCTGAGAAGGTGCCCGAGGGGCGGATGCGGGTCCGGCGGAATTACTGGCAAGGACACCCCGCCAGTTCCTCCGGACCCTCACCCCAACCCCTCTCCCGATGGTGAGGGACTCAACGGCCGAACCTGCATGACCGCATTCACCGCCACCGATCACCTGCTGATGGCCCGCGCCCTGCGCCTGGCCGAACGCGGCGCCTACACCACCAGGCCGAATCCGATGGTCGGCTGCGTGATTGCGCATGGGGATGAAGTGGTCGGCGAGGGCTTCCACCAGCGTGCCGGCGAGGGCCATGCCGAAGTGCTCGCCCTGCAGGCCGCAGGCGACCGTGCAGTTGGCGCCACGGCCTACGTCACCCTGGAGCCGTGCGCGCACATCGGCCGCACCGGGCCATGCGCCGATGCCCTGGCTGCTGCGGGCATCGCCCGCGTGGTGGCGGCGATGGGGGACCCATTTCCGCAGGTGGACGGCGCGGGGTTCGACAAGCTGCGCGCCGCCGGCATGGGCGTGGCGTCCGGGCTGATGGAGGCGCAGGCGCGCGAACTCAATCGCGGATTCCTGTCGCGGGTCCAGCGTGGGCGCCCGTGGGTACGCATCAAACTTGGTACCAGCCTGGACGGGCGCACCGCGATGGCCAGCGGCGAATCGAAATGGATCACCGGCGAGGCCTCGCGACACGACGCGCACCGCTGGCGCGCGCGTGCCGGCGCGCTGCTGACCGGGGCCAATACCGTGCTGATCGACGATCCGTCCCTGACCGTGCGCCTGGGCGACGACACGCCCTTCGTGCCGCCGCTGCGCGTGGTGCTGGATCCGGGGCTGGCCACGGTGGCGCGCGGCAAGGTGCGCCAGGGCCCGGCGCCCACCCTGTACCTGCACGCAGCCGACGCCAAGCCGCCGCGCGACCTGGAGCTGCAGCGTGAAGCGGCACCGGTCAGGCAGGGGCGCTTCGACCTGCATGCCGTCCTCGCCCTGCTGGCCGCACGCGGGATCAATGAAGTGCAGGTGGAAGCCGGGGCCACGCTCGCGGGCGCCTTTCTGGCCGCCGGCCTGTGCGACGAGCTGCTGCTGTATGTAGCACCGGTGCTGCTGGGCGAAGGTGCGCGCCCGCTGTTCGCAGGGCTGGGCATCGACGCGATGGTACAGCGGCTGCAGCTGGAGGTAGTGGACACACGTGTGATCGGCCAGGACCAGCGCCTGCTGCTGCGCCCGGCCCGCGCTGGCCGCTGATCCAGCACCTGTGCCAGAGGCTGTCGCAGGAGCGCCCCATGGGCGCGAGCTTTTCTGGCGTCGCGCGCATGGATCAAGAGCTCGCGCCCATGTACCCGGGGGCATAAAGGGCGCTCCTACGTGAGGTGCCCCACGGGAGAGGTGCGGAACGCTGCGTTTGGATTTCGGCGCCACACCCCAGTGGTAGAATCCACTCATCGGCTTGCCGGTACACACATAACGTCTTCAGGGCGGGGTGCAACTCCCCACCGGCGGTAGGTCACCGGCTCCACAGCGCCTGCGACAAGCCCGCGAGCGCCTTCCATTACCCGGAAGGGTCAGCAGATCCGGTCTGACTCCGGAGCCGACGGTCATAGTCCGGATGAAAGAAGACCAGCCAGACGCGGCCCGCCGGCCGCGCGTCGGCCTATGCCCTGCGGGCGTTTTTCGCATTCGTCAACGCGGGAAACGTGTCATGTCCATGCCTACGCACAGATCGCCAGTGTCCTCCGCCACGGAGGCGTGCTGATGTTCACGGGAATCATCGAAGGCGTCGGCCGCCTGGCCAGCATCGGCACGCTGGGTGGCGATGCGCGCCTGCGCGTCGAAGCCGGCAGCCTTCCCTTCGAGCAGGTCAAGCTGGGTGAGAGCATTGCGGTCAACGGCGTCTGCCTCACCGTGGTCGCGTTCGACGCAAACGGTTTTGAAGCCGACGCCTCCAACGAAACCCTGTCCCTCACCACCCTGGGCACGCTTGCGCCCGGTGCAATGCTCAACCTGGAGCGTGCGATGCGGCCCACCGACCGGCTGGGCGGCCATCTGGTCAGCGGACACGTCGACGGCGTGGGCCAGGTATCGGGCATTACCCCTGACGCGCGTGCGCAGCGCTGGCGTTTCAGTGCTCCGCAGTCGCTGCTGCGCTACATCGCGAAGAAGGGATCGATCTGCGTGGACGGCGTCAGCCTGACAATCAACGAAGTGGATGCGGCGGGCTTCGAGGTCGCGCTGATCCCGCACACGATTGCGCACACGGCTTTCGCCGGCACCGCGGTCGGCGCTGCGGTGAACCTGGAGATCGACCTGGTGGCGCGCTACGTGGAGCGGCTGCTCGGTGCCCACGCGGCCGGAGCAGGCGCATGAGTTTCGCCACCGTTCCCGAGCTGCTGGAAGAAATTCGCAAAGGCCGCATGGTGGTCATCGTCGACGACGAGGACCGCGAGAACGAGGGCGACCTGATCATGGCCGCCGAGCTGGTCAAGCCGTCGGACATCAACTTCATGGTCACCCATGCGCGGGGTCTGGTCTGCCTGTCGCTGACCCGCGAGCGCTGCCGCCAGCTTGGCCTGCCGCCGATGGTCCAGGACAATACCTCCCAGCACCACACCAACTTCACCGTGAGCATCGAGGCCGCCGAGGGCGTGACCACCGGCATTTCCGCCTACGACCGCGCCCACACCATCCGCACTGCGGTGCGCCCGGACGTGAAGCCCCGGGATCTGTCCCAGCCGGGCCATATCTTTCCCTTGGTCGCGCAGCCGGGCGGCGTGCTCAATCGCTCCGGGCACACCGAAGCGGCAACTGATCTTGCCTTGCTGGCCGGGCTGGAGCCGGCCGGCGTGCTGGTGGAGATACTCAACTCCGACGGCAGCATGGCGCGACGTCCGCAGCTGGAGGTGTTCGCGCGCGAGCACGGGCTGAAGATCGGCTCCATCGAGGCGCTGATCCGCTATCGGCTGAGCACCGAGCACACCGTCGAGCGCGTCGACGAGCGCAGCATCGACACCGAGCATGGCCACTTCCAGCTGCATACCTACCGTGACCGGCTCAGCCATGGCCTGCACTTCGCCCTGCTGCGCGGAGTTGCCGATGCAGCCATTCCCACCCTGGTCCGCGTGCACGTGCAGAACCCGCTGGCCGATGCGCTGCACTGGCGTCGCCCCGATTTCGGCCCTGCGGTCGGTGACGTGCTGGCGGCCATTGCGCGCGAGGAGCGCGGCGCGCTGGTGCTGCTGGGCGAAGCGGCCACGGCCGACACCCTGCTGCAGCGCGTACGCTCCCATCCAGAGAAGGATACCGACTCCGCACCGGTCGGTGCCCAGGCCGAGTGGCGCCGCAACGGTGCAGGCGCGCAGATCCTCGCCGACCTGGGCCTGGGCAAGCTGCGCGTGCTGGGCACGCCGCGGCGGCAGATCGGCCTGGCCGGCTATGGGCTGGAAGTGGTGGAGTACGTGACCTCGGAAGGGGGGGAGTAGGGGATTGGGGATTGGGAAGTGGAAGGAAACCAGTGCCACAAGACCACCGGCGAGACTCGTCTTGTTTCCCCGTGCCAGCGTCGCCCCACACACCGCCTGCTAAACTCCGCGCTCCGTCCGGGTCCTGTTCTCCATGCCCTATTTTGAAGGTGAGCTGCGCGTCCCCGGGTCTGCGCGCTTCGCAATCATCGCCAGCCGCTGGAACTCGCGCATCACCGATGCGCTGGTGACCGCTGCACGCCAGACCTTCGCCGGCAACGGCGTGGCCGAGGACGCGCTTGACGTGATCCGCGTGCCCGGGTCGTGGGAAATCCCGGTGGCCGCGGCGCGGGTCGCCGCCGGCGGGCAGCATGTGGCCATCATTGCGCTGGGCTGCGTGATCCGTGGCGACACGCGCCACTACGAACACGTGGCCGATGGCTGCGCCAACGGGCTGATGCGGGTGGCGCTGGATTTCAGGATTCCGGTACTGAACGGCGTGCTGGCGGTGGAACACATCGAGGACGCCGAGGCCCGTGCCGGCGGCAGCCATGGCAACAAGGGCGAGGAAACGGCGCTGGCCGCCATCGAGATGGCCCACCTGCTGGAGCTGCTTGCATGAGCCGTCCGTACCGCAAGGAGGGTCGCCGCGACGGCGTGGATCCGATCGCCCGCGCGCGCGCCCGGCGCCGCGCGCTGCAGGCCATCTATGCCTGGCAGATGTCCGGCGGCGAGGCAGGGCAGGTGATCGCCCAGTTCGCCCATGAGCAGGCGCACGAGATCGCCGATCTGGAATATTTCGACGACCTGGTGCGT
>JAJAZJ010000050.1 GCA_026785795.1 Pseudoxanthomonas sp. | reverse complement strand
GCTGCAGATCGACGCCAATCCGGACTCGGAGTACAACGTCATGGCCAAGGTCCTGGCCGCGGCAAAGAACGCGCAGATGCAGAAGATCGGGTTCCTGCAGCAGGATTACTGAGCCTCCCAAGGCCCATTGCAACATGCAACAACAACGCCGCCCCTGGGGCGGCGTTGTTGTTTCTAGCCACAGGCCGCTGGCCATAGGCCGCCGCGCGCAAAAAGGCAGAGTTTGATTTCGCGACCGTCGGCAGCCTGCCAACGTGCACTGGATGGCTACGCGAAGGCCGTCGTTTCGCCGTCGATGACATCTAGATAGCGGCGTACCGTCGGCCCCAGCCCGGCGTACAGCGATTCGCTGATCAGCGCGTGGCCGATCGACACCTCCTTAATGCCGGGGACGGAAGCAAGAAACTGCCCCAGGTTGTCCACGCTCAGGTCGTGGCCGGCGTTGACGCCCAGCCCCAGTGCCCGCGCCTGGCGCGCGGTTTGCACGCAGTCCTGCAGCGCGGTCGCTGCGTCGCCTCGCGCGTGCGCCTGCGCGTAGGGACCGGTATAGATATCGACGCGATCTGCGCCAAGCTCCCGCGCCAGCTCCAGGCGCGAACCGCCCGCGTCGACGAATACGCTGACCCGGCACCCAAGCGCGGCAAGCGCGGCGACCAAGGGGCCAAGCCGCTTGGCCTCCTTTTCAAAATCGAACCCGTGGTCGGAGGTGAGCTGTCCATCGTCATCCGGCACCAGGGTGGCCTGCGCTGGCCGCACTTGCTCGCATAGTGCAAGGAATCCGGGGTAGCCCGGGCGGGCCGGAGCAAAGGGATTGCCTTCCAGGTTCAGCTCAACGCCATGCGCATGCGTCAATCCGGAAAGTGCGAGCACATCATCGGTGCGGACATGGCGCTGGTCGGGGCGCGGATGCACGGTGATGCCGTGCGCGCCGGCCAGCAGGCAGGTCCGCGCAGCGCGAACGACGTCGGGCTCGCCGCCGCCACGGGAGTTTCGCAGCACCGCGATCTTGTTGACGTTGACGCTCAGAACGGTCATGCGGTCGTGCCTGCGCGGTGCGCAGGACCCGTCAGGGCTTGGATGGCGGTTCGCCATGCGCAGTCGGCGGCGCGGTCCCGGACTTGCGGGCCTCGGCAAGCTCGCGCAGGCGGCGCAGTTCGACCGGATCGATCATCTGGCTTTCGTTGCCGCTCACGTCGCCCATGCGGGCGGCGTACCAGCCGATCACCCAGGCCACGAACAGCCCCAACGAGGCCAGCAGGCAAATGCCCATCAACAGGAGCGACGAAGTTCTCAGCGCCACCGCCATCAACCCCAGCGCAAACAGCAGGAATAGCCAGTGCATCTTCCACCCCCTACGGACGTTTGCGGGATAGTACTACTCCGCGGCGCGATATTACTCCGCCGCCGGCCACAAATCTGCCTACAGCAAGGGCGACATCAGGCGGGCGATGGCTTCGGGCAGGCGGTTGCGCCATAGCGAGCGATTGCGCTGGGCGGCCACCTGCACCGAAGCTTCCATTTCACCGTCCAGCAGCCGGGCCAGTTCAGCGGCGACGCCACGGTCGCGGAAAAGCAGGGAGATCTCGAAATTCAGACGGAAGCTGCGATGGTCGAAGTTTGCGCTGCCGATGATGGCCAGGTCGTCGTCGCACAGTAGCGCCTTGCTGTGCAGCAGGCGCGGCCCGTACTCGTGGACTTTTACCCCAGCGGCCAGCAGCTCGTCGAAGTAAGAGCGCGCCGCGTAGGTGACCACGCGTGAGTCGCTCATCTTGGGCACCAGCAGGCGCACGTCCAGCCCACCCAGCGCGGCCGAGGTCAGGGCCATGCGCGCGGCTTCGCCAGGGACGAAATATGGCGTGACCAGCCACACGCGCGATCGGGCCTCGTGGATTGCGGCCACGTGCAGCCGGTGGATGGCTTCCCAGCTGGAATCCGGGCCCGAAACCAGGGTCTGCACAGCAAACGGACCGGGCTTCACGGTTTGCCAAAGCAAGGTTCCCTTGAAACTCTCCCAAGTGTTCCCGGAGGAGTACGCCCAGTCTTCGACGAACACCGACTGCACGCTGCGCACCACCGCACCCTCAAGCCGCAGGTGCAGGTCGCGGTATGCGTTCTCGGTGATGCGTTCGTTCTCTTCGTCGGTGACGTTGATGCCGCCGGTGAAAGCGACCTGCCCGTCCACGACCACGATCTTGCGATGGGTGCGAAGGTTGAGCCAGGGCCGGGTGAACGGACGGAAACGGGTGGGGTGGAACCACGCGAACTCGACCCCGGCATCCAGCAGCGGCGCCAGGAAGCGGCGGCCGATCGCCGACGAGCCCACGGCATCCAGCAGCAGGCGCACCTTCACCCCCGCCCGCGCCCGCTCGACCAGCGCGTCGCGCAATTGCGCGCCGGTCTGGTCGGGCATGAAGATGTAGTACTCCACGTGCACGTGGTTGCGCGCGGCGCCGATGGCCAGCAGCAGCGCGTCATAGGTGGCTGCGCCATCGACCAGCAGCTGCACCGACGTGGCCGTGGACGGGGGCAGGCCGGTCGTGGCCTGGGCCAGCAGGTCAAGTTCGGTGCAGCTGGTATCCACCGGACAGAACACATCGTGCCCTTCCAGCCCCTGCCGGGACTGGCCCCGACGCAGGCGCTGGCGGTTGATTTTCTGCGGTCCGAGCAGGAAGTAGATCAGGAAGCCCACATAAGGCAGCAGCGCCAGCGTGATCAGCCAGCTCAGGGTCGCCACCGGCTCGCGCTTCTGCAGCACGATCCAGATGCACAGCGGCACCAGGTACAGCAGCCAGGCGAACGCAAGGTAGAACTTCAGGTGCGGAATGGCGTCGAACATGCCCGAATACTACCCGGTGTCGCCTACTTTGAGACGCTGCGGCGCTACCCTTGCCAAAATGGGTGAATTGATCAAAGGGCGCGGCTCAACCGGCTATCTGCCGGGGCGGTTCCAGGTGACGGTCAGCGAGGCGGTTGACGACGGCTGGCATGACGGCGTCGAAGACGAGTTCCCCGACGTGTTGCCGCGCACCCAGGTGCGCGAGGAAACAGCGCGCAGCGTCATCACCCGCAACCAGTCGCCGGACATCTCTTTCTCCCAGTCGCTGAATCCCTACCGTGGCTGCGAACATGGCTGCAGCTATTGCTTTGCACGCCCCTCCCACGCCTACCTCGGGCTGTCCCCGGGGCTGGACTTCGAGACCCGGATCTTCGCCAAGACCAACGCGCCAGCGCTGTTG
>JAJAZJ010000049.1 GCA_026785795.1 Pseudoxanthomonas sp. | reverse complement strand
GTGCCTTGCCTGCGCAGCTTCAGCACATCCTCAACACCCAGGCCGTTTCGTTGCTGGGTGGATCCTGTAGCGATGCGCGGACGTGCTGCCGGGAACGAGTTGAGGCTACGTGGGAGGTCAGCCGCGCGCAGTCCGGCATAGCCGTGAGTCACCGCACCTTTACCCCAGACAGCAAAAAGGCCCGGTTGCCCGGGCCCAAGTGCTTGAATCAAGTGGCGTCCCCACGGGGATTCGAACCCCGGTGTCCACCGTGAAAGGGTGGTGTCCTAGGCCTCTAGACGATGGGGACGCAGTAAACCTCGTTTCCCTACCCCGGACTGGCCTGATGCCGGGATATTGGTGGAGCCAGGCGGGATCGAACCGCCGACCTCCTGCATGCCATGCAGGCGCTCTCCCAGCTGAGCTATGGCCCCACGGGCTGGAAGGGGCGGAATTCTAGCTAGCGGCCGCGATTCACGCAAGCGCTGCGTGCAAACCATACGGCCGGGGCTTCAGCTTTGGGGCGCGAACGAGCCGACGCAGCCGCCCCGGGGCGGCTGTTTTTCAGGCCTGTGCGCTCGTCTCGGCGGCCATTGCCTTGCACGGACGCAGCGTGGCCACCCCGTGGCCGCGTTCGGCCAGATACTCCAGCCACTTGCCCAGGAAGGTGTTCATGCGCATCCGGTGCCCAATCAGCTCGGCCGGCGGCGGATACATGCCAATCACGTCCTGCCAGCGCCGCCCCAGGTAGCAGTGCGTGGCCTCGGCCTGGCGCGCGTCGCGGTACAGGCGCACGTAGGCCGAAGGATCCGGCTCGCCGGTGCGCGGATCCAGCACCCCGTAGGTCAGGCGCAGCTCCACCGTGTAGCGGTGGGTCTGGATCACGTCCAGGTACAGGTCCAGGCCGTCGCCGATACTGGAAACATAGTGGCCCTGGGCCAGATCCGCCGGTGCGAACAGGCGCGACAGGCGCGAATGGTTTTCCGCATACAGCGCCATCAGCCAGCCGAAGCGGTTGAGTTTGGGGATCTTCGCGGTGCGGGTAATGGCCTGGGGCATGGACTGATCGTACACGCTGGCCGGCGAATTCGGCAGCATTGACGAATCGCCCGCAAGCGCCTAATTTGGGAGTCCCCCGCAGCCATTCGGCCTGCGCGCGCCACGCCCCCTTCCGCTCTAGAACATCTCCCGCTGCAGGCCCAGCGTGGACATCACCTTGCTGGCGATTTCCTCGATCGAGGTATGCGTGGTGCTGAGCGTGGGAATGCGCTCCGTCTGGAACATGCGCTCGGCCGCGGCGACCTCGCTCCTGCAGGTTTCCAGCTTGGCGTAGCCCGAATTGGGCCGGCGCTCCTGGCGGATCTGGTGCAGGCGGTCCGGGTCGATGGTCAGGCCGAACAGCTTGCGCCGGTGCGCGCGCAGCCGCGGCGGCAGACGGTCGCTTTCCAGGTCCTCGTCGGTCAACGGATAGTTGGCCGCGCGAATGCCGTAGTGCAGCGCCAGGTAGACGCAGGTGGGGGTCTTGCCCGCGCGTGACACTGCCACCAGGATCAGATCGGCCTCGTCATAGTTGATCGCAATGCCGTCGTCGTGGGTCAGGGCATAGTTCATCGCGTTGATGCGACGGTGATAGGTATCGAAGTCGACCAGGCCGTGGGCCTGGCCCACCCGCGAATGGCGCAGTGCGCCCAGCTCCTTCTCCATCGGGTCGATAAAGGGCGCGAACACGTCCAGCATCAGCGCCCCGCTCTCGGCCAGGGCTTCGCTGACCGTGGGGTCCACGTTGGAGTGGATGACGATGGGCCGGGCCTCGTGGCGCAAGCCGGCGGCGCGGATCCGCTCACAGGCGGCCTGCGCCTTGATCGGATCGTCCACGAACGAAATCCGGTCGGTGACGAAACTGAACCCGGTGAACTGGGTCAGCAGGCTGTGGCCGATGGTTTCGGTGGTAATGCCGGTGCCGTCGGAGACGTAGAACACCGGCCGGACCTTGGAGATGGGTACTGCGCCCTCGTTCACCATGAAAACCCCGCTGAATCAAGCTTGTCTGCGCTAGTCCTGCACTGCATCATAGCCATTCTTCCCATGGACGCGGCCCTCGCCGACAGTCTCCGGCGAGGCGCACGACCGCTTTGGAGCGTTGCGCTTGAACCAGAACCGCTTGAATCACAGCATCCTGTGGCTGCACGACCTGCGCCTGGCCGACCTGGCCCGCGTGGGCGGCAAGAATTCCTCGCTGGGCGAAATGATCGGTCAGCTGGCCGGACTGGGCGTATCGGTTCCCGGCGGCTACGCCACCACGGCCGAAGCGTTCAAGGACTTCATCGCCCACAACGACCTGTCCACGCGCATCTTCGACAAGCTGGCCACGCTGGACGTGGAAGACGTGGACGCCCTGGCCGCCGCCGGCCGGGAAATTCGCGGCTGGGTCATCGACGCGCCGATGCAGCCGCAGCTGGATGCCGACATCCGCAGCGCCTACGCCACCCTGGCCGCGGAAAATGGCGGCGGCGATGTTGCCGTGGCGGTGCGCTCCTCGGCCACTGCCGAAGACCTGCCCGACGCCAGCTTCGCCGGCCAGCAGGAAACCTTCCTCAACGTGACCGGCGCCGATGACGTGGTGGCCAAGGTCAAGGAAGTGTTCGCCAGCCTCTACAACGACCGCGCCATCGCCTATCGCGTGCGCCACGGCTACAAGCACGAGGACGTGTTCCTGTCCGCCGGCGTCCAGCTGATGGTGCGTTCGGACCTGGGTGCATCCGGCGTGCTCTTCACCCTGGACACTGAATCCGGCTTCCGCGACGTGGTCTTCGTCACCTCCAGCTATGGCCTGGGCGAAATGGTCGTGCAGGGCGCGGTAAACCCGGACGAGTTTTACGTCTACAAGCCCACCTTGCTCAAGGGCAAGCCGGCCATCCTGCGCCGCTCGCTGGGCAGCAAGCTGCTGCGCATGGTGTATTCGGACCAGCCCGGCGAGCGTGTGCGCATCGAGGACACGCCGGCCGAGCTGCGCAACCGGTTTTCGATTTCCGACGACGACGTGCAGGAGCTCTCACGGCAGGCACTGACCATCGAGCAGCACTACGGCCGGCCGATGGACTTCGAATGGGCCAAGGACGGCGTCAGCGGCAAGCTCTACATCGTGCAGGCGCGCCCGGAAACGGTGAAGTCGCGCGCCAAGCCCACTCAGATCGAGCGCTACCACCTGCAGCAG
>JAJAZJ010000048.1 GCA_026785795.1 Pseudoxanthomonas sp. | reverse complement strand
GCCGCAGGCAGCTCAGCAAAAGGGCGCCAGGTGCGGGCCCAATGCCTCTCCCCGGAAGGCGCGGTCGGCGGATGCGCCGTGTGGTGCGCACCGCGTGGACCTGCCTCCAGCGCAGCGTCGATGACACCGCGGCTGCAAGTACTGGCCCGGCAACCACCACGAGCAGCCTGTGGAATTCGCAAGGCGTTAACCGCCGGCCCACAGAATCCAACCATGCCAACTCCCACCAAGCCTCACGGGCTGGCGCCCGCGCCCACTGCACCCGCTGCCGCCGCCATCCAGGCCAGGGAAGCTGGACTGGTCTATGTGAGTGATGCCGTGCCGGGGATCAGCCGCCGCCGCGCCGGCAAGGGGTTTGCCTACCGCCAGCCCGATGACAAAGCCGTGCGCGACGCCAGCACCCTGGTCCGAATCCGCGCGCTGGCCATCCCGCCCGCCTACACCGAGGTGTGGATCTGCCGCAATGCCCGCGGGCACCTGCAGGCCACCGGACGCGATGCACGCAGGCGCAAGCAGTACCGCTACCACGCGCAGTGGAGCGAAGTGCGCGGCGAAGGCAAGTTCGGCCGCATCGTGGCCTTCGGCAAGGCCTTGCCGAAACTGCGCCGCGCGCTGCGCCGCGACCTGGCGCTGCCCGGCTATCCGCGGCAGAAGGTGCTGGCCATCGTGGTCGCAGTGATGGCCGAGACCCTGGTGCGCGTGGGCAACGCCGGCTATGCACGCGACAACAAGTCGTTTGGCCTGACCACCCTGCGCAACCGCCACGTGGCCTTCGCCAGCTCCGGCCGTGCGCGCCTGCAATTCATCGGCAAGGGTGGGCAGGCACACGACATCGAGGTTGACGACAAGCGCCTGGTGAAGCTGGTGCGCGGCGTGCAGCAGCTGCCCGGGCAGGCGCTGTTCCAGTACCGCGACGACGATGGCAGCGTGCAGCCCGTGGACTCGGGCGAGGTAAACGACTATCTGCGCGCGGCGATGGGCGAAAGTTTCACCGCCAAGGACTTCCGCACCTGGGGCGGCACCCTGGCCGCGTTCCAGCGGCTGGCGACCATCTCATTGCCAGAGCAGCCAAGCGAAGCCGCGCTCAAGCAGCTGCAGAACGAAGCAATCAAGGCGGTGGCCGACGCGCTGGGAAACACGCCCGCGGTGTGCCGCAAGGCGTACATCGATCCCTGCACGTTCACCGGGTGGCGCGACGGCAGCCTGCAGCGCGCCGCAGGCAGTGCGCGCGGCGAGCGGCAGTGGGAACAGGCCACGCTGAAGTTCCTTGCCAAGGCGCATCGCCCGCAGAAGGCACCGTCGGCAAGAAGTGCCAGGAAGAAGCCCACATGAGTCCATTGCGCTTTCACATGCCCTGAAGCGCCGCCGTCGCAAACTGGCCCCTCACGCTCACGGGAGACCGACATGGCGCTCTGCGATGTTTGCGGCAACGACTACGACAAGGCATTCACGATCACCCAAGGCGATCTCAAGGGCACCTTCGATTCCTTCGAATGCGCCATTCACGCGTTCGCGCCCAAGTGCGCGCACTGCGGCTGCACCATCGTTGGGCATGGGTCCGAAAGCGCTGGCACGTTCTACTGTTGCGCGCACTGCGCGAAGAAGGCAGGCGTGACCGGCATCGACGACCGCACCTGACCCCCGGACCATCCTCATGGCACCCGCGAAGAAGCCAACGGCGAAGAAGGCAGCCGCCAAAACGGTGGTGGCGCAGCAGCGGGAAATACAGCGCAAAGTGGATGTGCAGGACAGAAAAGCGGCCAAGCACACCCACACACCCAAGCCGCCCAAACCGCCCGAGAAAACCCCGGTCCAGGCGGGACAACGACGCCAGCCGCAGAACCCCATGCCGGCACAGCATCTGCAGAAGCCCGGCAACGAATACGAACTGGAACTACAGCCACGCTTCCTCGCCCCAGGCTACAAGGGCAGCGGCAAGCTGAAGGGCATGGTAGCGATCGTTACCGGCGGCGACTCCGGCATAGGCCGCGCGGTCGCGGTGCTGTTCGCTCGTGAAGGCGCCGATGTCGCCGTGCTGTACCTGGACGAACACAGGGATGCACGTGACACCAAGAAGCACGTGGAGGCCGAGGGACGCGCGTGCGTAATCATCTCCGGCGACGTCAAGGACCCCAGGTTCTGCGAAGCCGCGGTGAAAAAAGTGGCCAGAAAATTCGGCCGGATCGACGTACTGGTCAACAACGCTGCCTTCCAGCTGCATACGGAGAAACTGGAGGACCTGACCGACGCGCATCTGCAGCAGACCCTGCAAACCAATATCGCCGGCTACTTCCACATGGCGCGCGCGGCTTTGCCGCACATGGCAGTGGGCGGCAGCATCATCAATACGGGTTCGGAGACGGGAATTTTTGGCTCCAAGCGCCTGCTGGACTACGCGGCAACCAAGGGGGCGATCCATGCCTTCACGATGTCGCTGGCCAGCAACCTGCTGGAGCGCGGCATCCGCGTGAACTGCGTGGCACCGGGCCCGGTATGGACGCCACTCAACCCAGCTGACAAGCCGGCCGAAGAGGTGGCGGAATTCGGCCAGGGCAGCGATATGGGCAGGCCAGCGCAGCCGGAAGAAATTTCGCCGGCGTATGTGTTCCTGGCTTCGCCGGTCACGGCTTCCTACATCAGTGGCGTGATACTGCCGGTAATGGGTGGGCCGAGAGGCTGAGCAAAACGCTCCCCGCTGGCGGGACGGGGATTGACCGGGTGGGTAGCTCCCGGGTCAGGGCGCTGCGACGAAGGGCAGGATTTCCTCGCCCGTCGCTTCCACCTCCACCAGTCGCAGCATCAGCAGCGCCAGGGTCACCGCGTCCTGGTGGTTGTGCGCGGCGACGCGGCGCAGGTTCAGCGCAGATCCGCCGCGCAGGTAGTCCAGCCAGGCGGCAGGTGCCTGTGAGCCCGGCAGATCGTCCTCGCGCACGATGCGCAGCAGTTCGCGCTCGATCGTGGCCAGGCGGCAGTTCTCCCAGCTGCCGCGATAGCGCCGGCGCGTCGGGAACAGCAGGTCCACATGGTCCAGCGCAGTGATCGGGTCACCTTGCCGCGCTAGGCGGTAGCGCGTCTTCAGCAGCGGCGCGTCGTAACAGCGGCCGTTGTAGCTGGACAGCACCGTGTCTTTTTCCTGCAGCCAGCCGGTGAAGGCCTGCAGCATGGCCGACTCCG
>JAJAZJ010000047.1 GCA_026785795.1 Pseudoxanthomonas sp. | reverse complement strand
GCTGAACATTGCCCCTGAACTTTTTCCCGCAAGCGCGGTCACAGTGCTCGGTCAATCGCCGAGCCCACAGGAGTGCGGTCCGGCATGACCGATGTGGTACCCCCAAACGATGCTCCCCCTCAGGAGCTGGATCTCGAGCTGGTCAGGCGTGTCCAGCGTGGCGACAGCGCCGCATTCGACCTGCTGGTGCGCAAGTACCAGCATCGGATCGTGGCGCTGATCGGACGCTACATCCATGACTGGAGCGAGTGCCAGGACGTTGCCCAGGACACCTTCATGCGCGCCCACCGTGCATTGGGGAATTTCCGCGGCGATGCCCAGTTCTATACCTGGTTACACCGGATTGCAGTGAATACAGCCAAAAACCACCTAGTTGCCAGCAAGCGCCGCCCGCCCACCGATGACGTGGATGCGGCCGATGCCGGCCAGTACGACATCGGCAGCCGCCTGCGCGACACCGACACCCCCGAGCGCGAGCTGATGCGCCAGGAGCTGGAGAGCACGGTGATGAAGGCCGTGGATGCACTGCCCGCCGAACTGCGTACGGCGATCACCCTGCGCGAGGTGGAGGGCCTGAGCTACGAAGCAATCGCCGCGCGCATGGACTGCCCCATCGGCACCGTGCGATCACGGATCTTCCGCGCCCGCGAAGCGATCGATATTGGACTGCGGCCGCTGGTTGATACCCAAAGTGCCACCCGGGAGGGCAAGCGCGCATGAGCAGCGACAAGATGGATACCCACTACCACCAGCAGCTGTCTGCGTTGATGGACGGCGACCTGCCTGCGGATCGGGCGCGCTTCCTGCTGCGCCGCCTCGAGCACGACGGCGAGTTGGCCGGGTGCTGGGAGCGCTGGCAGCTGGCTGGCGATGCCTTGCGTGGCCAGGCCCAGGCGCCTGCGCCGGCGGGGTTCGCAGAGCGGGTAGCCGCCGCGATCGCGGTGCAGCCGGACCAGGCATTGGCCGGGCCTGGCCCATCGCCGAAACGCAGCCGCCTTGGCCTGTGGGGCGGCGGCGCGCTCGCGGCTTCCGTCGCGCTGGTGGCGCTGCTGGTGGTTCGCCAGCAGGTACCGGAACCGGCGCCTGCCAGCGCGCCAATGATCGCAAGCGTGCCGGCCGCTGCCGTCAGTCCACCTGCTGCGCCGCCGGTGTTGCCCGCCGCCGTGGCCGGCACGGCGATGATTGCCAGCGTGCCGGCGCTGAACGCCACCCAGCGACGCATTACGACCCGCGGCGCACAAGCCGGCCCGCGCGCATCATCGGCTGTGCGCGAGCCGGCCAGTGCGGCGGGTGCGGCAGCGATTGACAAGCTGCCGGTGGTGCACGCCATCGCGGGTGTTGATGAAAATGCCGGGCCGTTCTCCGACGTGCAGATCAGCAGCGCCGCGCCGCGGCCGTGGCCACGGGCAGTGTTGCCGCAGTATCCGACCGCGAACGGCGCCCTGAGTACGGGTTTCCCCGCCGAAAGCCAGGCTCAGGACTTCTATCCCTTCCAACCACGCGTCCCGCAAACCATCCCGTCACCCCCGCCTGCAGCGCAGCAGCCATAGGCCGGGTTGCCCGGCGGTCGCCACGACGCGGTGGGAACTTTTGTGCCCACCGCGGGTCTTCCTCCACACCCATTCCGCAGTCCCCATTCGAGGCGCGCTTTCCATGATCCACAATGTCCGCAATGGCCTGACCGGCCTGTTGTTCCTGGCCCTGCCGCTGGCCGCCTGCGCTCAGCAGGCCAGCACGGCGCTGCCCACCGCGCCAGCGGCCGGCGTTGTCAGCAGCGTGGCCCAAAGCAGCGCTCCGCAGATCGTGACCGGGCTGCCGGATTTCACCCAGTTGGTGGAGCAGGTAGGACCGGGCGTGGTGAACATCGAGGCGCGCATTGCACCGCGCCAGCAGACCGCGCGCGCGCAGATGCCCGGCGACCAGGAAATGCCGGAAATCTTCCGCCGCATCTTTGGTGACCAGTTCCAGATGCCGCAGGGCCCAGGCGGTCAGCAGGACCCGCGCAGCCCGCAGCCGCGCGGCGGTGGCGTCTCCATGGGCACGGGCTTCATTGTTTCGCCGGATGGCTATGTAATGACCAACCACCATGTGGTGGATGGCGCCGACGAGGTGAAGGTGAAGTTCTCCGACGGCCGCAGCATGACCGCCAAGGTGGTCGGCAGCGACCAGCAGTACGATGTCGCCCTGCTCAAGCTGGACGCCCGCAACCTGCCGTCGATCCGGCTGGGCGACTCCAGCTCGCTCAAGCCCGGGCAGTGGGTGGTTGCGATTGGTTCGCCATTCGGCCTGGATCATTCGGTGACTGCCGGCATCGTCAGCGCCGTGGGCCGCAGCAATCCGGCCTCACGCCAGCAGTACGTGCCTTTCATCCAGACCGACGTGGCTATCAACCAGGGCAACTCGGGCGGTCCGCTGCTGAATACGCGCGGTGAAGTGGTCGGCATCAACTCGCAGATTTTTTCCGCCTCCGGCGGCTACATGGGCATCAGCTTTGCCATTCCGATCGACCTGGCCATGGGCGCGGCCGAGCAGATCAAGAAAACCGGACGGGTCAGCCGCGGCCAGCTGGGCGTACAGGTCGGCGCCATCAGCGAGGACATGGCCAAGGGCCTTGGCCTGCCGGATACGCGCGGCGCGCTGATCAACGACGTGCTGCCGGGCAGCGCGGCCGAGAAGGCCGGGCTGGAGCGCGGCGACGTGATCCGGGCGGTCAACGGAACAGCCATCGCCAGTTCCAGCGACCTGCCGCCGCGCATCGGTGCCATTGCCCCGGGCTCCCGGGTGACGGTGGGCATCCTGCGCGATGGCAAGCCGCGCGACGTCAGCGTGACCCTGTCGCTGCTTGATTCGGATGCGGTGGCCGTCGCCCAGGGCGCTACGCCTCAGGCGCCTGGCCGTGCGCCATCGGCCCCTTCCGAAGCCGCGGCGCTGGGGATCACCGTGGATGAACTCGACGCCGCCACCGGCCGCCAGCTTGGCCTGGAGCCCGGCGCCGGGATCCGCATCACTGGAGTAGAGGGCAGGTCCGCCACCGAAGCAGGCCTGGTGCCCGGCTTGGTGATCCTGCAGGTCGGACGGGAGAAAGTGGGCGATGTGGGCGACTTCCAGCGGCTGCTGCGCGGGGTCAAGCCCGGCCAGGTGGTGATGCTGCTGGTGCGCAGCCCGCGAGGCGGGACTGCGTTCGCGGCGGTGACCGCAGCCGACAAGGGTTGAGTGGACGGGCGCGGGCTGCCGGCTGGCGCGCCGTTCCAGCGGTAGCGGTGGGCTGCCATGCGATAATGCTGCGTTATTCACTCCAGACGGCCCTGCGGCCGCCCCCATGCAGCCCGATCCCATGCGGAATATCCGCAACTTTTCCATCATTGCCCATGTCGATCACGGCAAGTCCACCTTGGCCGATCGCATCATCCAGATCTGCGGCGGCCTCGAGGCCCGCGAGATGGAGGCCCAGGTGCTCGACTCAAACCCCATCGAGCGCGAGCGCGGCATCACCATCAAGGCCCAGTCGGTGTCCCTGCCGTATACGGCCAAGGACGGGATCACCTACCAGCTGAACTTCATCGACACCCCTGCCACGTGGACTTCAGCTATGAAGTCAGCCGTTCCCTGGCTGCCTGCGAGGGCGCGCTGCTGGTGGTCGACGCCGCGCAGGGCGTGGAAGCCCAGTCGGTGGCCAACTGCTACACCGCGGTGGAGCAGGGCCTGGAAGTGGTGCCGGTGATCAACAAGATCGACCTGCCCACCGCGGACGTGGAAAAGGTCAAGGCCGAGATCGAAGCGGTGATCGGCATCGACGCCGAGGACGCCGTGGCCATCAGCGCCAAGACCGGCCTCAACGTAGTCGACGTGCTGGAAGCCATCGTCAAGCGCATCCCGCCGCCCAAACCGCGCGATACCGACAAGCTGCAGGCGTTGATCATCGACTCCTGGTTCGACAACTACCTGGGCGTGGTCTCGCTGGTGCGGGTGATGCAGGGCGAGATCATGCCGGGCACCAAGATGCTGGTCATGTCCACCGGCCGTACCCACCTGGTCGACAAGGTGGGCGTGTTCACCCCCAAGCGCAAGGAGCTGAAGAAGCTCGGCGCCGGCGAAGTGGGCTGGATCAATGCTTCGATCAAGGACGTGCACGGCGCGCCGGTCGGCGACACCCTGACCCTGGCCGGCGACCCGGCGGCCAAGCCGCTGCCCGGTTTCCAGGAAATGCAGCCGCGCGTATTCGCCGGCCTGTTCCCGGTGGATGCGGACGAGTATCCGTCGTTGCGCGAAGCGCTGGAAAAGCTGCGCCTGAATGACGCCGCGCTGCGTTTCGAGCCGGAGAGCTCCGAGGCCATGGGCTTCGGTTTCCGCTGCGGCTTCCTGGGCATGTTGCACATGGAGATCGTGCAGGAGCGGCTTGAGCGCGAATACGACCTGAACCTGATCAGCACTGCACCGACCGTGGTCTACGAGGTGCTAAAGACCGACGGCAGCATCCTCAGCCTGGACAATCCCTCCAAGCTGCCCCAGGCCAACCTGGTGGACGAGATCCGCGAGCCGATCATCCGCGCCAACAT